>JBAHZW010000132.1:0-25843 GCA_037132835.1 Colwellia sp.
TCGCCCTTTGGGAGTTTGTCAGTACTTCGATAATCGCACAGAATTCCTTTAATATAGAGTGACTATACACAAAAAAATTCACTTTATTCTCAAAGCACTGACAAGCTCTGAGTGGGAACTAATTTAATGAAACTGGTATTATAAAAGATCAGTTTTTTTAGTTTTCAAAAAGAGTCGTTTACAATTATTTTATCAACGTAGACATTAGCCCTACTGATTAAAAAGTTAACTTACCTGCTTTTTAAAAACATCAATCTGATATCTTTCTTCTTGTGTCAGCTATTTGTAGTCCATTCAGCCATTTCCTTTGGCGAGTAAATGGCTGAATTAAAACAGCTGACCACCTAATTCTAAGAAATTGCACTTAGTTATTAGAATTTAGGAATTGTCATTTATTCTTAAAGAGAATACTATAATTATTCCTAAAATATTAAATATTTGTAATAAAAGTTTCTTTTGTTGTTATGAAATAAGCGGGAATAAAAATGACTAAACGGCGTGCCTTTTTAAAATTATTAATCACTTCAGCTATCGCCAGTACGTTTATCCCTCAATTAAGTGCGAAAGAACAGACTCTCGCGAGTAGTTTATTGCCCATATTAAAAGCTAAACGCTTAAAGTCGGGTGATACAATCGGTTTAATTGCGCCAAGTAGTAATACTTGGGAGGATGAAGAGATACATTTTGCTATGGATGTTCTTCGTTCTTTTGGTTTTAAAGTTAAAGCAGGTAAGTATTTATTTCAGCGCTATGGTTATCTTGCGGGTAAAGATAAAGATAGAGCGTGGGATGTTAATGACATGTTTGAAAACAAAGATGTTGATGGTATCTTTTGTTTAAGAGGGGGTTATGGATCACCGCGAATTTTACCTTACTTAGACTTTGATATTATGGCTAAAAACCCTAAAGTTTTGGTGGGGTATAGTGATGTGACGGCATTATTAAATGCTATTCATAGTAAAACGGGTTTAATTACCTTTCACGGACCTATTGCAAGACAAAACTTCTCAGAATACACGCTAAAAAATCTTAAAAAGATACTAATAAACCCTGAAATAAAAACATCATTAGCGGCACCTCCTGAATTTGAAGCCATGGAAGGGCGTGCAGAAAAAGATAATAGACTGACCTTAATTACCCAAGGTATTGCACAAGGCCGGTTAATTGGAGGTAACTTATCCTTAATGGTCAAGTTGGTAGGCTCTCCTTATGAACCTGACTATCAAGATAAAATTTTGTTTCTAGAGGATGTTGAAGAAGCACCTTATCGAGTAGATGGCATGCTAACGCATTTGCGTTTAGCGGGTCGTTTACAGAAACTTGCAGGCATTGTTTTTGGTAAGTGTACTGATTGCCTATCAGATGGCTCGTCATTAAGTATAGAGGAGGTGATCAAAGATAGATTAGGTGATTTAGGTATTCCTGTTCTAAAAGGTATGATGATTGGTCATATAGATGATATGGCAACGATGCCTATTGGGGCCTTGGTGACATTAGATGCATCTAATAAGCGCATTATATTAGAAGAAATGGCGGTTATTTAATACTATTGATTATGAATGCATTAATTTTTTCTATCTTATGTTCTTGTCTTCCCTCATTTAAAATGCAGGGTATTTGATATGTTAATATAGAAGCGGAGCGCATGACTGATGGTTCTGGAAAAGGCCTCTTATTAGTACAGAAGCAGAGGGTCTATTTTACTATTAGAATACTTTTATAAAAAGATAGAAGAAAGTAAAATAAATAATTTCATTTATGGCTCAATGTTTAGCACCTTTAAATAATAGGTTTATATGTCTACCTTTACAAAAATTAAAGCAATTAGAGAGTCTCTTTCGCATAGTGAACTTAAATTAGCTGACTTTATTTTAAACTCATCAACTGCCATTCGAGAATTTTCTTCACAAGAGTTGGCTAATGTTGCTGGGGTTAGCCAATCTAGCGTGGTTAAATTTACGCAAAAACTAGGTTATAAAGGTTACCCCAAATTTAAACTGGCTATTATTGACGCGATTAATAGTGAACAAAGTACTGAGAATCTACACGGTAAAATAACCTGGAATGATTCTTTAGAACAATTAGCATCTAAATTATTAAGCAGTAAAGTCGCGGTACTGAATGAAACTAAAAATTTAAATGAGTCGGGTAATGTGGTTCAGGCTATCAGTTTATTAAAGTCGGCTAAACGTATACTTATTTGTGGTTTAGGTGGCTCTGCGCTAGTGGGTTATGATTTTTCTTGTAAATTACAAAAGATAGGCTTAACCGCTATGGCTAATGCGGATCCTCACGCACAGCTTGTTTTAGCCGCTACTTTTGGTAAAGATGACTTAGTCTTTGCTATCAGTGAGTCAGGACACACCCATGAAATAGTACATATTTGCCAACAAGCCAAACAATGTGGCGCAAGTATTATTTCTCTCTCTAAATACGGGAAAACCCCTGTTTCAGATTTAGCCGATGTTAAGTTATACTCTGTTGCGGAAACGAACTCACTGCGTTTATCTTCAATTTTAGCGAGAACTGCACAAGAATATATAATTGATATACTCTTTATCGCACTCACTCAAGCATCTAGAAAAAGCCGAAGACTCTTAGAAAAAACGAATAACATAGTGACTGAACTTAAAAAGTCTAAAAATAATTATTCAGGGTAAAGTAGATACGGGCTTCTGATTTGTTTAAATTTTCTTAATCCTTCTTGCCAACTTAGTTTAATGGTTTTTGATGATTTCCCTGCAATAATCGCTTTTCTTAATTTATCTGTACCACTAAGTTTGTCCATAAAACCAGCTCGGGTAAAAAATACTTCCCCCTGCGCTTTAAACTTTTTGTACCAATTAATAATATAGTCTAGATTTAAACCTCTTTCTTGGCTTAACCTTAAATCTTGACCCAAAAGGGTTTTGTCCATCAATTTAGGCTTAGAAGCCGCACCGGGTGTTGCTACAGGCATAAAAGAGAAGTTGCCTATAGATATTTTATCATAGCCAATTACTTGAAAAGGGAATGGAGTACCACGGCCAATACTTACGGGAGTCGCTTCAAAAAAACCTAAGGATGGATACAAATTAATGGCCACCTTATTAGGTAAGTTTGGGCTAGGTTTTACGGGTAGAATATATGGCATAGTACGTTGATAGTTTTTCATGCTAATAATTTTAAGATTGAGTGTGTTTCTGCTATCTAGCCAACCTTCACCGGCAAACATTTGTGCCAACTCACCTACGGTCATGCCGTGTAGTAGTGGGATCTCATGCATACCGACGAATGAGGTAAAGTTCTTTTCTAATATAGGGCCATCAACAAAAGCGCCATTAGGATTTGGTCGGTCTAAAACGAGAAACATTTTTTTCGCATCAGCCGCTGCTTCCATCATGTAGTGCATGGAACTGATATAAGTGTAAAAGCGTACACCTACATCTTGAATATCAAAGATAATAATATCAAGATTTGCTAGCACATCGGCAGTAGGTTTACGTTGCTTTCCGTAAATCGACACAATTGGGACAGCTGTTTTCTTATCTATACTAGAGTTAAATTTCTCTCCCGCATCATAATCACCACGAAAGCCATGTTCAGGTGCAAAAATTGTCTGCACATCAACATCATGAGCAATCAATATATCGACAAGATGTTTACCTGATACTTGCGATGTTTGGTTTATCACTAAGCCCACTCGTTTACCTGCTAGCATGGGTAAATAAGTTGATGTTTGTGCTGCCCCCACTATGATATTTTGTTGCTGGCTGGCTAGTGTCATTTCGTGATCTAGTAGTTGGCTGTGAGGGGCAGCGCTAGCTGAATTAGCAAATATAACTGTGAATAAGAGTAGGTGAAGCAGGGAGAGAATTTTGTTGCTGAGCTTATTGATTTGATATAAATGCATAGTACAACCTTGAGTGAATATAACTTGTAAACAATCGCTACGGTGCGGTTAATTCAACAGCTTTACGTAAAAAACCCTTGTGTTTTAAAAGTGATTCACGTGCTTGTTCAACGGGGATATTAGTCAGTACCATTAAGGTTGCTAGCTTGGCATTATTTTCAGCATCATTTAAAGCTAATTTTGCCGTTTCATAATCACAATCAGTCGCTTGCATTACAATACGAACAGCCCGCGCATATAATTTTTCATTACTTGCACTCACATCGATCATTAAGTTTTTATAACTTTTACCACTACGGATCATACTTGCCGTACTGAGCATATTCAGAATAAGTTTTTGCGCAGTGCCTGACTTCATTCGGGTTGATCCTGTTAACGCTTCCGCACCGACAATGGCACAAATGTTAATATGGTTTGCTTGGTCAAAGCGTTCATTGTAGCTACAACTTACCCCGACGACAGTTGCACCAATGCTTTTAGCATAATTCATCGCCGAAATAACATAGGGTGTTCGACCACTTGCAGCAATGCCGACAAGTACATCTTTTGCCTGTAAATTTACCGATTTCAAATCTTCTATCGCCAAGATTTCACTGTCTTCAGCTCCTTCAACCGATTTTTTAATTGCCTGTTCACCACCGGCAATAATGCCTAGTACTTGTTTATCTGACACACTAAAGGTAGGAGGGCATTCCACCGCATCTAATATACCTAAACGACCACTTGTCCCCGCGCCTATATAAATTAATCGACCGTTACAGGCAAGCGCGTCAACAATTTTATCAACGGCTTGAGTAATTTGTGGAATAGCACGTTTGACAATGTTTGCGATTTTTTGATCTTCATTATTTATTTTTGTAAGTACGCCTTCGGTATCAAGCAAATCAATGTCTAGAGTATCTTGGTTCTGCTCTTCTGTTGAAATGCTGTTAAGTTCAGTCATTATTTGATATTGCTTTTCCATCAATATTTTACCCATGGTTAACCTTTTCATCATTGTTATTACGAAAATATACGGTATATAAGCAATAAACTTGTACTAAACAAGTGTATTGTTTTAATTAACTTAAGAATATATTATTCCTCGGGTCGTGTAAATCAGGAATTTACATTGAATGCATACTTGAATTCAAGTTTTGAATTTCTAATTGTTTCTCATTCAATTTAGGTGAGCCACCGTTTTTGTTGATGTGACTCATAAGAAGCAGCTCATGAATAATTTAGTAGAAAAAGTTTGTGATGTCGATGAACTTTGTTGAACGAAGCCGCTGCGCGGCAATATTAACCCCTTTTTATATTAGATGACCCCGCATGACAATGATGGCTTTTGATTCTCTTGATGCCTATACAGCTAACCAATGCGGCTTGTGTTTTCCGTACGCAGCATAATCATCGACTTGTAGATAAGCATTATAACCATCAAGGTAATCAACTATACCAAGGGTGGCGCGTGAATATTGATAATCATAGTGGACTATGTTTGGTATACCGTTGGTGGATAAAAGAGACTTTATAAAATGAGGTATATACCCAAACTAAACTACAACACAGCCGTATAGTAAAGATAAGTGGCATAGCATCATATTAACTAAGACATAGCCAAGGGGATTGGTATAAAATGTTTGTTCAGGTAAACTAAGCATTATTATTCATTGCACAGCCTCCTCTTGCATTATGCGAATTATTCATACCTCAGATTGGCATCTTGGCCAATACTTTTACGGCAAAAGCCGCGCCGATGAACATCAGCAGTTTCTTACTTGGTTATTAGCGCAAGTCACCCGTCATAAGATTGATGCCATTATCGTCGCGGGCGATATTTTTGATACCTCAACACCGCCAAGCTATGCCAGAGAAATGTATTTTAGTTTTATCGCACAATTGCAAGGTAAAAACTGTCAACTCATTATTTTGGCAGGAAATCACGATTCAGTTGCCATGTTGTCAGAGTCTCAAACGGTATTAAAGAGTTTATCTACCCGTGTGATCACGCATGTTACCCCTGAGTATACCTATGATATAGCTTCGCAGAGAGGTAAAGCGGATGATAAAAATAATCCTAAGGCTAACATTAGTGCATTAGTGAAAGGATCTCTTAAGCAACAAGTATTTCCGTTATATAACTGTGATGGTGACGTGAGTGCAATGATCTGCGCTATTCCGTTTGTCCGTCCCCGTGACGTTATTAAAAGCCGTGCGGGGCAATCGGCGAGTGACAAACAGCAAAGTTTGCAGCAAGCAATCAGTGATCATTATCAATACCTGTATCAACATGCATTGAGCCAAGCGAAAGAATATGAACGGCAACAGGGTAGTGCGGTTCCTATCATTGCCACAGGGCATTTAACGGCGCTAGGTGTATCAATCAATGACAGTCAAAGTGATGCGGTTAGAGACATTTATATTGGTTCATTAGAAGCTTTTCCTGCCAGTGCTTTTCCTCCCGCGGATTATATTGCCCTTGGTCATATTCATCGCGCTCAAAAAATAGCTAAATCAGAACATATTCGATATTGTGGATCACCCATTCCGCTCAGTTTTGATGAAGCTAAACAAGATAAACGAGTCCTAATGGTTGAGTTTACCTCAGGAAAATTTGACAAGGTTGAAGATTTAATTATCCCGTGTTTTCAGCCGTTATACATGGTGAAAACCTCCGTAGATGAGCTTGAACCTTCTTTACAAGCGGCACTCGCCTTATTTGAACAGTATCAAGCTGAAAATAAGCCGCGTAGTGAAATAAAAGCATGGCTTGATATTGAAATTGATAATGCCGATCATTTAAGTGACTTATCACAACGTGTTAGTGAACTTACCCAAGAAATGCCAGTTGAAGTTTTATTGGTTCGTCGCTCTAAGCAAGCGCGTCAACGTCAACAAGCACAACTTTCACAACAAAATAACAGTATGTTAAGTGAGTTGTCTCTCGTGGAAGTATTTGACTCACGCTTATCGCAACTTGAATGGAAAACAGAAGATGAGCTGGCACGTAAAGTGCGATTACAGGCCTTATTTACGGAAATTTCCGTTGAGTTATCCTTAGAGGGAAAGCAAGCTAAATCGAGTGTTGAGCCTGATACCGATACAGGTAAAGTATCGGATAGTGCCCGTAAACAACATAACAGTAAGCTTAAAGACATTGAGCAACAAGATTTATGAAAATATTAAGTATTCGTTTTGAGAATCTCAATTCACTCAAAGGCTGTTGGAAAATAGATTTTAGTGAGGCGCCTTTTGATAATAATAGTTTATTCGCTATTACTGGCCCTACAGGCGCAGGAAAAACCACCATACTCGATGCTATTTGTTTAGCACTTTATCATCAGACGCCACGGTTAACGGTTTCTAAAAAGCAAAATCAGTTAATGACTCGTCATACGAGCAATTGTATGGCTGAGGTTGAGTTTGAAGTGAAAGGTCTTGGTTACCGAGCCTTTTGGAGTCAAAAGCGGGCACGAAATAAGCTTGATGGCAATTTATCAGATCCCATTGCTGAATTAGCTAAACTTGATGGCACCATAGTGTCCAATACGCTTAAAAAGGTGCGCAGTGATATTAGTGAGCTAACGGGGCTTAACTTTTCTCGCTTTACTAAATCGATGATGCTTTCGCAGGGCGAGTTTGCCGCCTTTTTAAATGCGCCAGTTAACGAACGCGCACAATTATTAGAGCAGCTAACGGGCACTGAAATTTACGGTGATATATCACAAAAAGTGTTTGATAAGCACCGTAGTGCCGCTGAGTCTTTAAAACTTTTACAAGCACAAAGTCAAGGTGTTACCTTATTAAATGAAGAGCAAATTAGTGACATTGAACAAGCGCTGGCGAAGATAGTTATTGAAGAAGCTGAAGCAACCGAGCAGTTAAAGCTGACGCAACAAGTCAAAATATGGTGTACGGCATTTTCGACGAATGAACAATCGGCTCAAGCAGCGACACAAGCGTTAAGCGATGTCGTTGCACATGAGCAAGATAAAAAGCATGAGCTTACATTATTAACTAACGCCTCCCTTGCTGAGCCCCTGCGGGTAACATATGAGAAAAAGGTGGCTTTTCAAGATCAATATCAACAATCGTTGCAGCAAGTTGCTAAACAGAATGATAATTTAACACGGCTTGAACAGGATGTTTCAGCCAGTGAACAACAATTATTAGTGTTAAAAAATAGACAAAATGAAGTGGCAACACAACGTCAGCAAACAGAGCACGTTCTTCATGACAAAATCCAGCCACTTGAGCATGCAATAAATCATCAAGAATCCACCTTACAGCAAACAGCGAGTGATCTTGAGATACAAAGTAAAGCGCTAACAGAAAATATTACCAAGGTCGTAGCATTAAAGCTTGAACAGCAAAATGCCTTAAACACAGTGCAGCAGCAACAACGGTATTTATCGCAAGGCCATGCGTTAGCACAACTGCCAGAAAAACTCCCTTTATGGCAAAACCAATTTAGTCAGCTAAGTCAGTTACAAACCAGTATACAAAGCTTCAGTCGCGAACAAAGTCATCTGTCAGAAATTCTTTTATCACTAGCAAACCAGCAAGAGGTACAACAAGATAAAATCACTGGGTATGAAGGCGAATTACAACAGCTTAATACGCAACAACAAACGTTGACAACAGAACAACAACAGCTTATTCAAAACAGCGTGTCGGCGCAGATTATTCTTGCCAATAGCCGTGATAATATAGCTGAAAGGGGAGATGAGACGCATATAGCACTAACCGATAATTTGCTCAGTCAAGCCGCGCTAGATTGTCAAAACAAGCGGTTTTGTTTAAAAGAAGCGACAAAATTAGCACAGCAGTTTCATCAGCTTGTTAAAAAGAAAAAAGAACTTAGCATCCAGCAAGATAAAGACTCACAAACGCTTGTTAGTACCGAACAAGGATTAACAAAACTGAGGGCTGATTATAGTGCTGTTAAGCTACAGAAGAATGATGTAGAAACACTGCTTGCACAACAGCAAGCTATTATGGCGCTGAGCGAACACCGAGCCAAACTTCAGCCTGATGAGTCATGTCCTTTGTGTGGTTCAACAGAGCATCCTGCAATTGAAGCATACCAAGCTCTTGATAGTGATCAACATCAACAACGTTTAGCACAACTGATCTTAGCGTTAACACAACTAGAAAAACAAGGGCAAGTACTTAATGAGGTGAAATCGGATTTAACCGCCCAGCTAAATAGCTATCTAGTTAGCCGACAAGACATCGATAATGAGCAAAAGAAGATCATAGAAAATTGGCTAACCCTTAATGTTGAACAGTATCTTATAACTAAGCATATAGTAACTAAGGAGATACTAGCTAAGGAAGCAATAGCTAATGACGCTTCCTCAAGGCCCAATAAAACAGTACTTTCAGTGCAGGATGATAATGTAGAACAAGTGTTGCAACAGCGGATGGATGACGCTATTTTTCAGTTTGAAGATTTACAGTTGTTACAAAAAGGCTGTCGAGAAAATCATCGGATTCAGCAGGAAAACAACGACAAAATTATGCGTTGTGATAAACACTTGTCAGAGCTAATTAATCAATTAAATATGGTGCAACAGCAAGCGAATACTGAGCGCGAAAAGCACATGAAAATTTCTGACGTTTTAGCGGGAAATAAACAAGAAAACTTCGCCCTTAATACGCAATTGTTAGCCGATATAAAGGCCACTGAAATAACCTTGCCAAAGCCTCATGATAACACGCAATATCAGCTAATATGTATTGATCAAAACTGGTTGGATGTGGTGAAAGAGCAAGGAGAGAAATATCAGCAAACCCTTATCAGTCATCAAGATGCTAAGACACAGCTTGATAGCTTAGAACATCATCTTGCCCTAGCATGCCAGCAAGAGAATCAACATCAGCAGCAAGTTAAAGCGTCTCAAGAGGCTTTAACAGCTCAACAAACAGAGAGAGATAAGCTTAACCGTTCACGTATTGCTCTTTTTGTGCAAGTAGGTGTTATAGACCAAGCGTTACAATGTAGTGTTTTATTGAAAGAAAACATAGTGGCACAGCGTGCTTATGATGCAAGCCAAATGACATTAGCTGAGAATGATCATCAAGTAAAAATAGCGGCACAACAAGAGAATAAAGGTCAACTAACCACAGCAACAATACAATTAGAGCGTTTGTTAACCCAATATACAAGTGTAAATAGTGAGTGGCAGGGGCAATTGGCACTGAGTGATTTTATGGATGAAAAGCAATTCTTGTCAGCTCTTATCAGTCCAGCAGAAAAACAGCTATTTTTGCAACTTGCTAATGACATTATTGATAAGAAAAAGCAAGCACAAACCTTAATTTCACAAGCTGAAAAAAACAGTGTCAAACTGCATGCAGACAAGCATATATTGATTGACAGGGGAGCCATTAACTTTAACGAAAAATCACTGGATGAAACCTTGCTGTCGTTAACGGAAAGACTTAAAGCGCATCAACAAAAAATAGGGCAGTTCAACCAACAAATTGATCAAGATAAAAATAATAAAAACCAGCAGCAATCGCTACTTGAAAAAATACAACACTCACAAGGTGAACTGGATGATTTGAGTCACCTTAATGCACTCATTGGCTCAGCCGATGGTGCTAAGTTTAGAAAGTTTGCTCAAGGCTTAACCTTAGCTAATTTAGTGCACCTTGCTAATGGTCAATTAGAACGACTGTTTGGCCGCTATCAACTGCAATGCCAAGCCAATGATAGCTTAAGTCTTGAAGTACTTGATACTTGGCAAGGGGACACGGCACGCGATGTTAAAACCTTATCGGGTGGTGAAAGCTTTTTAATGAGTTTAGCGTTGGCCTTAGCCTTGTCTGATTTAGTGAGTAATAAAACCAGTATCGACTCATTATTTCTCGATGAAGGTTTTGGCACCTTAGATAACAATACTTTAGAAGTAGCCCTTGATGCGCTCGATAACTTAAATGCGAGTGGTAAAATGATTGGTGTTATTAGTCATGTCGATGCCTTGAAAGAGCGTATTGGTGTGCAAATTCAAGTTAAAAAACTCAGTGGGCTTGGTATAAGCAGTTTAGATAAACAGTATCAATTTACCACTGAAGCCGTTAAGTCATTATAAGGAATAGTTTTGGAACTTTGGATTTATTTCACCTTATTGGCTGCTTTTATGCAAGCGGTGAGAACCGCAGGACAAAAGCAACTATCAGATAAACTTAATGCCATCGCCACTACAGGTGTGCGTTATTTTTTTGCCTTACCTTTCGCTTGGATTTATTTATGGTGGATAATTGACTATAGAAGCGCCATTGTACCTGAGTTGAATGATCAGTTTTTACGCTATGCGTTAATTGCTTGTATCACACAAATATTGGGCACTGTTTGTTTAGTTGCCGCTTTTCGTTACCGTAACTTTGCTGTTGCCACCAGTTTAGCTAAAACAGAAGCTATCCAAGTGGCTATTGTGGGTGCTTTGATTTTTGGCATTACACTTTCAGGCTTAGGTTGGTTTAGTGTTTTGGTTGGCGTTATCGGTGTGTTTTTAGTGTCAAAAGTGACCTTTAACTTCAGAGATATACTCGCTGACTCAAAAAGCTTAATGGGTATGGGCTATGGCTTGGCTGCTGGTCTTGGTTTAGCAATAACCACTTTACTTATTCGTGAATCAAGCTTAGCGCTCAATACCGATTTAATGGTTAGCGCTGCGATCACATTGGTGTTTATGATCACGGTACAGTCATTCATTTCGTTTATTTATATCGGCATGCAAGACAAATCACAATTCCCCTTAATGTTTAAACATTGGCGCTTATGTTTATTCGTGGGGGTAACGAGTGTACTAGGCTCTATAGGTTGGTTTACTGGGGCAAGTTATCAAAATGCCGCCTATGTAAAAGCATTAGGACAAGTTGAATTCTTCATAACATTAGCGCTGACTTATCGAATATTTAAAGAAACGGTTAGTCTAAAAGAGTATCTAGGTATGTTCTTGATTATTTTGAGCGTAATGATCTTATTGCTCTGGGCGTAGTGAACAAGGTAAAACAGGGCTGGCTATTACCTTGATTAGTCACTAATATTATTTGATTACTCGGCTAAGAAAGGTAAAATGCGTGGCATCCATTAAATAACCTGAACTTTGGTTAAATAATATTCTTACTCATATGAGTAATCAGTTTAAGCGTTAACATAAGCGCTAACATAAGCATTAATGAAGAGATTACGATGAAAATAGCTGAAAAAACCGTTGCACACTTTCACTACACCCTTAAAAATGAAACAGGTGAAGAATTAGAATCATCACACGGTCATGAGCCCCTTGCTTATTTACATGGCGCTAACAATACCTTGGCAGGTTTAGAAACCGCATTACTCGGTAAAGCCAAAGATGATAAGTTTTCAGTAACACTACAACCTGAAGAAGCTTATGGCGAATATCAAGAAGGACTAGAGCAACGTGTACCCGTTAAGCACTTACACGGTTTAGTCAGTAAAAATGCCAAATGGAAAAAAGGTATGACAGCGGTAATACAAACTGAGCAAGGTCAACGCCAAGTAACGGTACTAAAAGTGGGTAAATTTATGGTTACGGTTGATATTAACCCACCGTTAGCAGGCAAAGTACTAACCTTTGACATTGAAGTTGTTGATGTACGTGAAGCGACTGAAGAAGAAGTAACTCATGGGCATGTACATAGCGCAGATAGTAGCTGTGGTCACGATCATTAGTTTATACGTTATGAGAATTAACTTTATTGTAAACTCATAACGGTTAACAATCACTTTAAATAGAAATAACAGTTCGCTAACATTAACGTAAAGTGTTAATTTTAGCCTAGTTAATTCTTGCCTAGTTAATTCTTGCCTAGTTAATTCTGCACTCAAGGCAAAAACTCGGAAAAAGCGTTGTACTTCATTCCGATAAAAAGCTTGATGCATTGGCTCTAAAAGTGTACTGGTGAGTAAAAAAAAGCTAGATAATGCGACTTTCTTTCTCTATATTGGAGTCTAAATACGAACTTAAATTCAGATAATAAAGGCAATGAATCATTGGTTTTATGTCTAAGGCTTATCTACAGTTAATAGTAGCGTAGCCGTTATTTTTATCATAATGGAAGAACTAAATTTTATTTAGTATGAGGTTAAAATGGAATCATTAAAAGTCAATAATTATATGAATAGCTACCCGATAACATTTACTGAGAAAATGTCGGTAGAAGATGCCTCGTTACGTTTTTTAAAAACAAAACAAATAGGCGGTCCTGTAATTGATGAAAATAATAAATTATTAGGTTTTGTTTCTGAAGGGGACGTTTTAAAGAAAATGCTCGATACACTCTACTTTAATGATAATGTTGCGTTCGTTAAAGATATTATGCGCAAGGATGTTTTATCTGTTAAACCTTATGACAGTATTATTGAGCTTGGGCAAAGTATGTTAGAGCATAAACCCAAAGTTTACCCTGTCATCGATGATGCGGGTAATTTGCTGGGTACTATATCTCGCAATGAAGTTTTACAGGCCTGTTACCAGTACGGGCAAACCAGAGCGGCTATTGTTAAAGGCCACGCGGCTATTTAAAGGGTGATTACTTTAGCCGTGAAAGCCTAGATTAAAACTTACATCTAGGCTATGTTTTACCTTAATTATATTCTGTTTAATTTTTATGTACTCTACTCACTGTAATTACACAATATTACTGCTAAAATAGTCTTTTATTTTTATATCTGGGTTTGTTTTTTCTGTGTCCACTGAATCTGCTATTACTTCCTTATCAACTATCCAAAAACTTTTTGAATTACTTCCACAAGCAAAAAAATGTGATGTTTTCCGTTTCAAAAAGCGCTTGTTGGCGCTTAAAAAGGCCTTTAGTCAAAACGAGAGTAAAAATTCGTCGGTAGATTTAACCGAAATCACCTTATCCGTTAATCAAATTAAGCAAGTTACACAGCTAGAGCAAACAATAAATCTGTCGATTGAAAACAAAAAATTCAAACTCAATAACCTGCCAACGATTACTTATCCGGAAGGTTTACCTATCTCTGAAAATGCGGCTCTCATTGCGGCAACGATTAAAGCAAACCAAGTGGTTATTATTGCGGGGGAAACGGGCTCAGGAAAAACTACGCAAATCCCTAAAATCTGTCTTGAACTTGGCCGTGGTATTGATGGCTTAATTGGTCATACTCAACCTCGGCGTATAGCGGCAAGAACCGTCGCTAATCGTATTGCCGAGGAGCTAGGCACTAAACTCGGTGAGCAGGTCGGTTATAAGGTGCGCTTTAATGATCAGGTTAGCGAGCACAGTTATATTAAGTTAATGACCGACGGTATTTTGCTGGCGGAAATGCAAAGAGATAGGTTATTACGTAAATACGATACCATCATTATTGATGAAGCCCATGAACGTAGTTTAAATATTGATTTTATTTTAGGTTATTTAAAACAAATTCTGGCAAAACGGCCAGAACTTAAGTTAATCATCACCTCAGCAACCATTGATCCACAGCGTTTTGCAAAGCACTTTGCCAGTAAAACGGGCGCGTTAGCGCCTATTATTGAAATATCGGGTAGAACATTCCCTGTTGAAATGCGCTATCGTCCCTTAAATGAACGGACAAACAATAGTGATGATGAGTCGTCACCACAAGACGTTGATATTGTCAGTGGTATTTTAGCGGCTGTTGATGAATTGAGTGACTGTGGCCAAGGTGATATTCTGGTTTTTCTTAATGGTGAGCGTGAAATACGTGATACTGCAGCAGCCCTTAATAAAGAAAATTTACGCGATACGCATATTTTGCCCCTGTATGCTCGACTAACGGTGAGCGAACAAAATCAAATTTTCAAGCCCCATAGTGGACGAAATATTGTCTTAGCAACGAATGTCGCTGAAACCAGTTTAACGGTTCCCGGTATAAAATACGTTATTGATCCTGGCACGGCGCGTATTTCACGTTACAGTTATCGCACCAAGGTACAACGTTTACCTATAGAGCCAATATCACAAGCGAGTGCTAATCAACGCTCTGGTCGTTGTGGACGTGTCTCTGAAGGTGTTTGTATTCGTTTATATTCAGAGGATGATTTTAACAGCCGAGCTGAGTTTACCGATCCTGAAATATTACGCACCAATTTAGCAACGGTTATTTTGCAAATGCATGCCTTGGATTTAGGCGATATCGCTAATTTTCCCTTTGTTGAGGCACCTGATAATAGAAACATAACCGATGGTATTCGACTATTGGAAGAAATTGCTGCGGTTGAAACGGCTACTGTTGAAAATAAAGGTCAGTTGAATCGACATGCTAAAACCAGTAACCAATCCAACAACCAAGACCGTCACAAAAAACGATCAACAACAGCGACACGATTGACCAAGTCAGGGCGTTTATTAGCAAAGTTCCCGATTGATCCGCGTTTGGCTAAAATGGTCATTACGGGGATTGAATTTGGCTGTGTTGAACAAGTGCTCATTATTGTTAGTGCGTTGAGTATTCAAGATCCCCGTGAAAGACCCTATGAAAAACAGCAGCAGAGTGATGAAAAACATAATCGCTTTAAAGATAAACAATCAGACTTTATTAGTTTACTGAATCTTTGGCAGTATATTAATGATCAGAAAAAAGACCTAACGCAAAATCAATTCAGAAAACTGTGTCAACGAGAGTTCCTCTCTTATGTGCGTTTACGTGAATGGCAAGATATATTTAGCCAACTAAAGTTGACCTTAAGAGAACAAAAAGTACCGCTAACTTCGGTTAACTATCGCTTTGTCTTACCGGATGTTGCTCAAGCAAAGGATAAATTGCCAGAAAACGCACAAGATTCAGCATTAGTCCCTATTCATCAAGCCTTATTATCGGGATTGCTTAGCCATATTGGTCAGCAAGATGAAAACCGTGAGTATAAAGGTGCAAGGGGAATGAAATTCTTTATTTTTCCAGGCTCAGCTTTAGCTAAAAAATCACCAAAATGGTTAATGTCTGCTGAATTGGTGGAAACCAGTCGGCTCTTTGCTCGTATGAATGCCAAGATAGATCCCTTATGGCTTGAACCGCTTGCAGCACACCTAGTTAAGCGAAATTACAGTGAGCCGCATTGGGAGAAAAAACAAGGGGCGGTAATGGCCTTTGAGCAAGTTACCTTGTATGGCTTAAGCATTGTAACTAAGCGAAAAATCAACTTTAAAGGCATTGAACCTGCTACCTGTCGTGAGATATTTATTCGTGAAGCACTGGTCAATGGTGACTGCAATATTAGGGAAACGTTTTTAAGCTCAAATCAGAAAATGGTGCAGAGCATTGAAGCGTTAGAGCAAAAAGCCCGCCGTAAAGACTTTTTAATTGATGAACAGCACCTCGTCGATTTTTATAGTCAAATACTGCCTGAAAAGATTGTTTGTCAATCCAGTTTCTTAGCATGGTGGAAACAAGCGAAGCATAAAAATGCTCAGTTACTCGACTTTAGTCAAGATTTTTTATTAAATGAATCCTCCGAGCAAATAAGTGCTGCGCAATATCCAGATTCTTGGCAACAAGACAGTATCACCTTGCCTCTTAAATACCACTTTAGTCCGGGTGATATTGATGATGGTATTAGCGTTGTCATACCTGTCGCGTTATTAAATCAGGTACAAGATATTGGCTTTGATTGGTTAATTCCCGCGTTAAGAGAAGAGCTTGTTATTGCGTTAATCAAAGCCTTACCCAAAGCGTTAAGACGTAATTTTGTCCCCGCACCCAATTATGCGCAAGCGAGTTTAGCCGCTATGTCTATTGAGCAAGTAAGTTTACAAGTGGCATTAGCCAAGCAGTTATTACGCATGACAGGTGTACGCTTACCCGAAGATGCTTGGCAAAATATCAATTTGCCACTTCATTTAACCATTAATTTTCAAGTGGTCGATGAGAAAGGGGGGTTATTAAAGCAGGGGAGAGAGCTTAACCAGCTTAAAGCAGAGTTGCAGGGTAAAGTTAAAGCTTCAATTAAAAAAGTGGCGGAAAAGGGTATTGAGAAGGCTAACTTAACCCAATGGAACTTTGGCGATTTACCTAAAGGTTATGAAAAGAAAATTGCGAATATTACCATAAAGGCTTTTCCTGCTTTAGTTGATTATAAAAGTAGTGTTGCTATTGAGCTTTTTGAACAAGAGCAACATGCACAAGCCGCAATGCTAAAAGGAGTTAGTCGGCTTATATTGTTAAATATTCCGACGCCATTAAAGTATCTACAGGAAAAGCTGCCCAATAAAGCCAAACTGGGTTTGTACTTTAATCCTTTTGGCTCAATCAATGACCTATTACAAGATTGTATTCAAGCGGCCTGTTTATCATTGGTGCAAGCGTTTTCTCAACACCAAAATAAAGGCTTGTTGCCTGCAAGTGAGCTGCAATTCAAGCAATGTTGTGATTTTGTCAGGGCTGATATAGCCGATTGTGTATTGACTGCTACCATTAAGGTTGAGCGCGCATTGAGTTTACGCCATGAAGTGACCAAGAAAATGAAAGGCAGCGTGCCATTAAACGTGATCCAATCACATGGAGATATTAAGCAACAATGTGAACAGTTAGTTTTTAAAGGTTTTGTAAGCTTTTCAGGTTTAAAGAAACTTGATGATATTATTCGCTATTTACAAGGAATGCTGCGTCGTTTAGAAAAATTACCCATTGATCCTAATCAAGACAGATTGAAACTTATTGAGGTAAATAAAGTCAATGATGCTTTTCAGCTTATTCTGGGTAAACAGCGAAAAGATAAACCAATAGAAAGTGAACTCTTGGCTACGCGCTGGTTGATTGAAGAGCTGAGGATTTCATTGTTTGCACAAAACTTAGGCACTTCAGCACCGATATCAGTAAAGCGTATTTTAAACCACTTAAAGGTGTTTTCGTCGTTATAAAAGCAATGAATACGAAGTCTTTTTGACTATATGCTCTTATACCATCTAGGGTATTAGCTTGAATAACTGTTTTTTACTGTGCTTAGTTGACACTACAGTCATTGCTCAGTATAAGTAATAGCATAATAAAAAAGCTGTTTGGGAGATAAAATGAAAGGTTACGATGATAAACGCAATTTTTACCGCATGGTATTAAACAGTGAGGTTAATGTTACTGTTATTGATGATGAAGTAAACAGTGACTTTGTCGCTACCTGTCGAGACCTCAGTGCGACTGGAATGGCCTTTGAAATGGAACACCCATTAGCTCTTTCCACACACGTAAGAGTGAAAGTTAACTCAGCGAGTAGTCAGATTCAGGCACTTGATGTGAGTGGGCGAGTTATTCGTATTGAAGAAGAAAGTACGCATTGCTACCTTATTGGTATTGCTATTGAAGAGATAGATTAATCTGTTTTCTCTATTATAATATTAACGTTGCAAACAGAAATTAAGCCAGAGTAATGTCTGGCTTTTATATTAGATTGCTATGTTATAAAATGATTAGCTACTCAACCTGACAAACTAAACCTTTTAAATAATAGCCTTCTGGATAATTTGATGAAATAGGGTGGTCGGCTGCTTGTTGTAATCGCTCAACAAAATAGACATTGCGCTTAGCGTCTAATGCGGCATCAGCAACAACTTTTTGGAACAGGCTCATGTCCATCAATCCTGAACAAGAAAAGGTCAACAATAAGCCGCCAGGATTTAATAACTGCATAGCTAACATGTTGATGTCTTTATACCCTCGGCATGCGCCAGTTAACTGAGCTTTGGACTCGACAAATTTAGGTGGGTCAAGGATGATCATGTCAAAACGTTTATTCTCTTCACGGTATATTCGTAATAGCTTAAATACGTCTTCTTTTACAAAAGACACTTTGGCATCCGACAGACCATTTAAAGCAAGGTTTCGTTCTCCCATGTCAAGTGCTGCTTGTGATACATCGACATTGATGACTTCTTTGGCACCATTAGCGGCACAGTGTAATGAGAATGTACTGGTATAAGAAAAGCAATTTAAAATGGTTTTACCTTGAGCAAACTTACCTGCCGTAAGTCTAGAGTCACGTTGATCTAAATAAAACCCCGTTTTATGTCCCGTAGCGATATCTACATGAATTTTTATACCGTGTTCTTCTATGATACATTCCGTTGAGTCTTGCGGCTGCGTTAACCAACCTGTCACAGGCTCTAAACCTTCTTTTTTACGGACATTAACGTCTGAACGTTCATAAATGTGACAACCAGGGTAAAGCTCGGTTAAGCAGCTAACAAGGGTGTAACGATGAAAGTCTGCCCCTGCGCTCAGTAGCTGGCAGACGATAAAGTTATCATATTTATCAATGGTTACACCGGGTAAACCATCAGATTCTCCAGCAATTAGTCGGTAGCCCGTTAACTTTCCTTGAGTAATAAACCAATCTCGCCTTAGCTGAGCATTTTTTAATTTTTTAAAGAAAAAATCTCTGTCTATTTCTTCATGCTCGTTAAAGCTCCAGACTCTAATTCTTATTTGAGATTCAGGGGAGTAAGCCCCTTTTGCTAGCCATTTACCTTTACTGTCAAATATATCGACAGTGTCTCCAAGCATGGGTTTACCTTTTATTTTGTTCACTGCTTTGGAAAAAACCCATGGGTGTTTACGTAATAAAGATTTTTCACGACCAACATTTAAAGAAATTCTTGCTGACATAGGTATATTCTTTTTTAATGATTAAATAATGGGGTCATTACAACACATTTAATCTGTGAAGGAGGGGTTGTGCCGATTTTAGTCAATGACTGACTTAGGTGCAAACTTTACTGATAATATTTCCTGCTTTGGCTAGGACGCTGCAGCCATGCCGAGTTACTTATCAAATTAATAACGAGTAATGGGTATAGATTAACGGCTAAGGTTTAATAAAACTAAGGCTTAATAAAGCTAAAGCGTTTTAGCCTTTTTCCCTCTCGCTCTATCGTTTCATCAAACATTGTTAAAGGGCGTAGCCAAATATCTTCTGTATTACCTTCGGGATGATATACAACCATATCTTCTTCAGTTTCACTATGCTTTGCAACATAAAGAACTTGGTAGTAGTTACCTTTAAAGTGCTGGTAGGTGCCTTTTTTTAACATTTGTTATCTTCTTGGGTATTTGATAGGAGAATGTTTAAAACGGATCTTTTAATACTTCATCAATAAACCATTTGCCACCCTTTTGTATAATAGCAAGTCGTTTCACATCTTTAATCCGGCTTTCATTATGGTAACCGTCGAAATAGACGGTGATCTGTGCACTATCTGAAAATTGTTTACGTAGCTTTACCCCACTAGTATCTGGTTTGATCCTAACGTTATCATAAGACATATTAAATAAGTGACGACCTACCGCAGCAGAGGAGCGATAATGAAGCAGGAGTCGAGCCATCTTTGGGCTACAAACTGAAGCGGCTTTTTTAACGTTCTTTTCATTATAAAGGGCATTAAAAAAAGCGATAGCAACAATTTCTGGATCTTGAACCGTTGTAATTATTGACTCATCACTTTTATCACAAGCGGTTAATAATAAGAGTAAGCATGTCAGGAAATAAACATGTAAAGTTTTTAAATAGCACATTGTATGTTACCTGCAATAGTCGTCTTAATAAAAGAGTAACGTCATTACTTTGTTAAAATATAAGGGGTAAGTGCCCAAAAAATTTCTAAGTACCTTTTGGGCCTATCATTATAAATTTATTGTTGTAATAGGTTACGGTTATAAATTACTGAACAAGTTCTTTTTCACTAAAGCTTTCACTAAAGAGTGCGCTTGATAAATAACGCTCAGCAGAACTCGGTAATATAACAACAATGTTTTTACCTTTATTTTCTGGGCGTTCAGCAATACGCTTAGCGGCCACAACGGCTGCACCTGATGAAATACCGGCAAGAATACCTTCTTCTTTCATTAAACGGTGAGCCATAGTAAAGGACTCCTCATTTGAAACGAGCTCAACAGCATCAACCATCTCAAGATCTAAGTTCCCAGGAATAAAGCCAGCGCCGATCCCTTGAATTTTATGAGGACCCGGTGTTAATTTTTCACCCGCAAGTGCTTGTGATATAACAGGGGAGTCGGTTGGCTCAACGGCCACTGTTGTGATAGCTTTACCTTTTGTTAGTTTAATATAGCGACTTGTGCCAGTAAGTGTGCCACCAGTACCAACACCAGAAACAAAAATATCTATATTGCCATCGGTATCATTCCAGATTTCTGGGCCGGTGGTTTCTTCATGGACTTTAGGGTTGGCTGGGTTATCAAACTGACCCAATAAAACATATTTATCAGGGTTAGAATCTCTAAGTTCTTGCGCTTTAGCAATTGCGCCGCCCATACCTTTAGCGCCATCGGTCAGTTCTACCTTAGCACCTAAGGCAATAAGTAATTTACGACGTTCTAAACTCATGGTACTTGGCATCGTTAAGGTGATGGCGTAACCACGAGCTGCGGCAACAAAAGCGAGGGCGATGCCGGTGTTACCACTGGTTGGCTCGACAATTTCTTTTCCAGCGCTTAATAAACCTTTTTCTTCAGCATCCCAAACCATACTTGCACCAATACGACATTTAACACTGAAACTTGGATTTCTTGCTTCAATTTTGGCATAAACATTGGCGCCATTTTCAGCATTAATCACGCGATTTAGTTTAACCAAAGGCGTGTTACCTATGGTTGTGGTGTTGTCTTTGAAAATTTTAGACATATTGGATCCTGTGAATGAATTATTTAATTGGTAAGAGTAGCTATAAGTTATAAAAAAAGAAGTGATTATTTATTATAACTTATATTGTTATATCTATATATACCCGAGTTGTGACTTCAAGATACAGGATCCCATTGAAATTATAAACGTTTTTAGGCAAGGTATTTAAACTTGCTGAATTAGGAAGAAACTTAGTGGCGTTGGTATAGAGGGGGCAATGGCGATCATAATTTAGATTGATAGTTTACTATAAAGCCTAAAGAGTTTTATTAATCAACTGAAGTTGTTGGTCAATAAATATTGTTGACGTATAATCTTAATTTAGACTATTCCCTTTACGCATTAAGGAGTTATTTTGCCTTTTACCCTCATTGATATTTTAGCTTTATTTACTTTTATCCTCTCTTGGTATGGTTATACGATATTTGCAAGAGAAAAAGCTAAGACAACTAATTGTTTAGCCCGTTCACTACATCAACACAGAATACATTGGATGTACGAACTGATAACGCGAGAAATTAGAGTTTCAGAAGCGTCATTACTGGCTAATTTGGAACGTAATATTACATTCTTTGCCTCAAGTTCGTTATTAATTCTTGCTGGTGTTTTTACCTTATTCGCCCAAGTAGCAACCTTTGAGCGTGTTATTTCATCACTGCCCTTTGCTATTGAAGCCAATCAATTAGCAATTCAACTTAAATTGACGTTATTAACCATTATTTTTGTCATTTCTTTTTTTCAATTTACTTGGTCTATGCGCCAGTATGGATTTTTAAACGTTATGGTTGGTGCTGCGCCAGTCGATTTTTCGGGTAAAAATGAAAATTTAAAGGCTTACGCAAAACAAATGGCTACAGTGCAAGACCAAGCGGCACATTCATACAATTATGGGTTAAGATCCTATTATTTTGCGATCGCAGCAATGTCTTGGTTTATTCATCCAATTCTATTGATAATATTGAGCTTATGGGTAGTGCATACTTTATATACGCGTGAGTTTAATTCAAAGGCATTGAAAGCACTGACAAAAGCGCAAGGCTTGCTGCAAGGTCAACGCGAGTTAAAAGATATAAATGTGCCAAGTGTCCAATAAGTATAAAAAGTACTCTATTGAAGATTTTGATAAATTTGATTGTTTGAAGTTATCAAAACGATTTTATCTGGTACTACTCTTTGTTTTACGTGGTTACTTAGTTTGGCTTATGTCGGTAACAAACATGAAAGATAGAGTTGCGACAATGCAATGGATATACCCAGAAACAAGCTTGTTTTTTCTCAGTTTAATCTCAGGTATTATTGGCTTATTTGTCGTGATTATCATCAGTTTTAGACGTCCTGATGCGCCAAACTGGGTGAAAAGATTGTGGCCTTATTGTCGAACCATCCTTGTGACGGCGTTAATGTTTGATTTTATCATTAACTTTATTGGCTTTTTTTATTGGCAATTAACTTCAACACTATGGTTAGTTGGTCAAGGATTGATTGTTTTTATGTTAATTACATTATGTTTTACCAGTAAACGCATGCAAATTAACTTAATTGAATTTCCTCAAGCGTTACCTGAAAAGTAACTCGCGCGAAAGTAGTTATTGCAAAAACGTTAATAGTGAAAAATATTACTTAGAAGGCTCCCCAGTGGATAATACAACGGCTACTCAAAGCACAGAAAAAGACCAACGATTAATTATTTTAGATACTGAAACTACCGGTATTAATCCAAGAGAAGGGCATCGTATAGTTGAAATTGGTTGTGTTGAGATGATCAATCGACAATTAACGGGACGAACCTATCACGCTTATATCAAACCGTTAGATCAACGTGGCCAAGTGTTGGTGATGGATCAAGAAGTCATTAATATTCATGGTTTAACGAATGAGTTCCTTGACGATAAACCTATTTTTTCTCAAGTCGTACACGAATTCATTGCTTTTATTCGTGGGGCCGAGCTTGTCATTCATAATGCTAAATTTGATGTTGGCTTTATGGACCATGAATTTTCACTCTTTAATTCCATAGGACGCGGTCAAGATAAAGTTCCGATGACTCAAGAAATCTGTACTATTACCGATACCTTAAAAGTATCTAAAGATGAATTAGGTACACCAAAAACGTTAGATTATTTGGCTCGATTTTATCGTGTCGATAAATTAGTAGACCGAACTTATCATGGAGCACTCATTGATGCTCAGCTACTAGCGTTCGTGTATGTTGAAATGACGCGAAAGCAATCGAGTTTAAACTTGTCAGTGGGTGATGGAAGTAATGGGGATATGAATGCAATTAGGCGGCTTCCGTCAACACGTAAAAAATTAAAGGTTATTGCTGCATCGGCCGATGAATTAGAAGCACATGCCAATCGCGTTGCCATCATTGCTAAAAAAGGAGGAGAGCCACTTTGGAAATAAATAAGTATTATTATTTAAATTTTCAATTAGTTAATACATTGAAACTGATTGTTGCCCTGTTTATTTTAATGGTGTCTTTCAATGCGAGTGCTTTCTTTAATAGTGAAATAGAAAATACTCAGGATGAAAGTAAACTAAATAAATCGACAGTTGAATATTATCAAAAGGATAATATAACTAACCAAATCCCCTATTTTGATAATCGATTTCGTCTAGATGCCTACTTAGATGAAATAACACTCATATTTTACCGAGAAAGTGGCAGCACCCCTATTATTCTTATAAGACCTGACGGCAGTAAAATAAGAATAAATAACTTTGACTCTGAAAAAGTGCAATGGTTTGATGGCGGTACATTTGACATGATCAAAATTAAAAAACCCGTGCCGGGACCTTGGCAAGCGATTGGGGATATTTCACCTAATAGCCAAATAATGGTAGTCTCCGATGTGAAAATAGTGGTAGATCCATTACCTGAAATTGCTTTCTCAGGTGAAACACTAAAAGTTGAAGGTAAGCTTTTTAATGGTACTGAGGAGATAAAAAGCCAATATTTTAAAGATGTCGTTAGTCTTGATGTCAATTTCTTTAGTACCAACAACACACGTTATGAAAATTTTGGTGCTGATGCGATTAAGGTGGCTTCTTTTCTTGACGATGGTTATGGCTTAGATGAATATGCGAATGATAATATCTTTACGGGAGCATTTGTTTTAGATTTTGCGCCCGGAGAGTGGGAACCTGTTTATGTGATAGAATTACCAATGGCAACGCGAGAGTTAAAACAAAGGCCTATTTTGTTACATGAAGTACCTATAACTATTAGTGTTATTAAATCTGAAAATGTTGAAACACCCCATAAAATAGTTTTAACTATAGATCCTAGCTTTGTCGACCCTAATAGCTTAGTTTTTCAAGGAAAGCTTACTTTCCCTGATCGACAAGTAGAGCCCTTCTCTATTATGGAAGAGAGTGGCGAAACCAGAACGACTACGATGAACAATACCGAGCCGGGTATATATCGAGTTAATGTGAGCGCCTTTGGCCAAACCATTACGGGGAGGGAGTTTCGTTTAGCCGTACCAGAATTTAGCTTTAATGTTGAGGAAGTTCATCACGTCATTGAGGTTAATGATGAAATAAATACAGTTGAAGCAGCGATAGAAACTGTAGATGATTTACTTCTTGAGGCTGAGCAAGAAAGAGCCGATGCTTTACTTGCTCAACAACAGCGACAGGATAAGAAAGAACAAAAAACCGTTATATTAATGGTGATAGGCAATGGTGCTATCTTCATTATTGGCGTCATTTTATTTTTTACACTAGGTAGAAGAAGAGCATCTCGAAAATAAGTGTAAGACAATTAAGTATTTAATTTACTTTATCGGCTTAAAACCGCTCGCAAATTCACCACATTGTTCTTCAAATGTTCATGCAGTTAATTTTATTAAAAAAGTGGTTGACTGTGTTGCATCATATCCGTATTATCTCGCCGCATTCAATGACTTGTTGTTGAAGCAGGTAGAAGTAGCGGAGTGGTAGTTCAGTTGGTTAGAATACCGGCCTGTCACGCCGGGGGTCGCGGGTTCGAGTCCCGTCCACTCCGCCAACTTATACGAAATTTCTGAATACAGTGCTCGTTATGGAGTGGTAGTTCAGTTGGTTAGAATACCGGCCTGTCACGCCGGGGGTCGCGGGTTCGAGTCCCGTCCACTCCGCCAACGTACTGTTATAGGGAAGATGGTTAGCTTTCATGCTTTACATCAGTGGTCTGTCACGCCAGCGTCTACGGACGAAAAGAGACAAACTGTTACACACTCAGTGGAGTGGTAGTTCAGTTGGTTAGAATACCGGCCTGTCACGCCGGGGGTCGCGGGTTCGAGTCCCGTCCACTCCGCCAACAGTGTGTTAA
>JBAHZW010000097.1:0-22358 GCA_037132835.1 Colwellia sp.
TTAGCTATCTTCGGTTTAGGTCTTTTAGCGCTTGCGCGTGTATCACGTCGTAAAGCTTAATATTTTTTTATGACTCAACATTAGTTACATGTTGATGCTTGAATGTAAGTATTAACTAAAATTTAAATAAAAACCTCCACAAGGAGGTTTTTTTATGGTTGAAGTCTTTGTTTTATCGGATGGTGAGCTATTAATACCATTAATTCCACTAAGTTTCTTCCCACTCAGTACCCTCAATAACCTTTGCCGCTCTCTAGACCTTCAATTTTCACTAAGAGAGTTCTTTTGTTTCAAGGTTAAATCTCAGATACAAAAAAGCCTTTGATTAACTTAATCCGTTAATCAAAGGCTTTTTTATGGTTAGGACAGGAGGGAAATTTATTTCATATTAGCGTAATAAGCGGCTAAGTTATCCATGTCGGTATCCGAAAGCGCCATAATCATACCTTTCATTGTTGCGTCATTACGTTTACCCGATTTGAAATCTTTAAGTTGCTTAGCAAGGTAAGCTTCCTTTTGGCCTGCTAAGTTAGGGTATATTGATATAGGAGAAATACCAGCAGGGCCATGACAAGCGGCACACATTAGTGATTTTGCTTTACCAGCCTCGACATCGCCAGCAAATACAGGAGATGCCATCATAACTGTTGCTGTTGCAACAGCAAGCATAAGTTTATTCATAGTTTACTCTCTTTGGTTCCAAGGTATAATTCTGTTTTGAGTATATGAAAAATAATCTAATTTGTCGTTGGTTTTATTTAAAACACCGATAAACGTCAAACTTTAGTCGTAAAAGTATCCAACCATAAAAAAGAAATTTAGCAAAATGAAAAAATTATCCACGAGACAAGCTCAAGCGATTGAATCGCTAACCTATCAAAAAAACTATTTGAACATAACCTTTAAGACTGAGTGGTACCAAGAAGACATTACAGCATTAGTGAATCTACTTTTGTCACCCATTAAGTCGTTGGTCATAAAAGAGAAAAATATTGGTGCTGATAGGGAGGATGTCCGCTTTAGCTGGCATGCCTGTTATTTTGTGTTGAGTTTTGACTATTATAGTCAGTCCTGTTGGATTGAAGGGCAAGATAGTGCCGCTATCGAATTTTTAAAAGCACTGCAATTAGTGATAGAACAAGGATAAAGCTATTTTAGATTAATTAAATTATACCAGCTGTTTGCTATAACAATAGTGAAGGAACGCTCGAACAGTAATGCCTTATAGTATAGAATATTACGCAAGGGAATAGGTCAAATTAGGTAAGTCATGATGACACATAAATCAGAGGGAAAAGTGAGTGATTTACTTAATCCGCAAGCCGTTGTAACAAACCGTGATAGAAAGTCATTCCATCAATTTTTTACCTTTTATGTTATTAGCATATTCTTAGTGGTTGTTGTCGTTTTATCTGCAGCATTATGGCTGTTGTTGCAGCAAAATAAGCTTGCTCAAGCGCGAATAACAGAGCAACTATTTCCATTACAATCCAAATTATTGCAGCAAACTTATCTGCTTAATTCAAGTCAATTAATTGATGAAATATCACATAATGCTAATGTGAATGAAATGATCACCTTACAGCAAACGCTGACACTACAAAGTAAAAAATTATCATTATTAAAATCTGAATATAAAGACCGTTATCAGCAATGGTTTACCCGCAATAATGATGCAAGCAACCTCATCATTCGTATTGGAAAAAATGATCCTAGATATCAGTTGTTAAAAAACAAGCTGTTGATAATTCTTGATAGTTTTCAGGGTGCCATAAAAATAGAATTAAATAATCCACGGATAACTTTTGAGAAAGTGGCATTGTTAACTAAGGTACAGAATCAATTCTCCAGTATAGCAACCACACTAAAACACTTGGATTTACAAACCCCCCTTGCTGTATTTGAGTCATTACGTAATCAAATAAATGAAATGTTTATTGAAGATTATGCCCAACAACTGGCTAGTCAACAGGTTGATAGTCAGAGTATGTCCGATATAGTTAGAGATTTTATTCGTTTTGAAGATCTCATATTAAAAAGTGCTTTATTAATGAAGTGGCACAAGCAATTGCAATTAGTGGCTGATTATAAACGACAACTTAGTACTCAGCAGAAGCAATTACAAAGTATGCTTGCTAACTTTGTTCGGCATAACTTAGGTCTTATTTCAGCAATAAATATAGACGCTAGCTTAGTATTACCACGCGAAATGCTGCTGATCTTTTCTTTCATGCTAAGCATGGTTGCAGGGTTACTTTTATTGATGAGAGGTCGTATCAAAGTGGCCAGTCAAGTAAATAAAAACTTCATTAGCTATGTTATTCAATCACCAGAATCAGCTTTGATAACCAATGAGAAGAACGGCTTTACCAAGCGACAGAAAAAAGCTTTTTATAGTGCTGAATCTGAGCAATTAATAAAAGAAATACAACAAGTCAAGGCAAGTAATTATAGTGAAGTTGAGTATTTAGCGCAGACTGAAAAAAATAAGGAACTAGAAGCTAAATTAGTTAAAGTAAATGCTGTAGCGCAGCAGTTAACGGGTGAATTGGATGCTATTGAATTTAATGCCTTGGAAAAATCTGCAACGCAGCGGCTACTTGAACAACAACGCGGCAATGCACATCTTCTCTTAGCGATAAAACAAGCAGTCCTTTTAGGGCATAGTTCGATTACGCCAAGGATAAGTGCTACCAAAGAAAATGATTTATATCATGCCTACCTTCAAGGTCGAGAGCTTATCAGGCAATTAAGGCAAGCGAGCTATTACCGATATTTGCAAGGAGCTGATACTGTTTTGGTCTTAAGTGACGTTAACATCGCTGCGCAAGTACAGGCGGTTGTACTTAATTTACCTGCAACATTCTGTCTCTTTAAAAATAAGGTGTCGGTGAGTATTGATGAAAAAATACTCGTGGGTGTTAATCTGGATGCCGAGCTGTTCTCTGAAATGTTTAGAGTTTTTATCTGCCTCATACTCGCTAAGGAAACGGAAAAGAAGTTAGTGCTCACTTTGCAGTTGGTTGATAAAAACAATGGCCAGCAAAAAATATGCTTTAGTGGTCAAATACAATGTGATGAGAAAGCGGTTCAACTACCGCAAGCGCTACGTGGTTTTAATGATGACAGTGAAAAAAACAGTGATCTTGGCGATTACTTTACTACATTATTGAGCTATCAGCATGGTGAGGAAGTGAGCACCCAATTAACGGAGCAAGGATATCAATTAAGTTTCACTTTACCTGTGGCCGTTATTCTCAATCAAGTAGAAAAAAACTATACAGTATTAAATTTACCTAACCATGAACTGGAACTTGAAGAGACTTGTGTAAAGTTGGCCGCTAAATATATAGCTATGCCTATAGCGGTATTATTGGCTGTAAAAGAACCGGCACAGTTTCAACGCTTACAGCAATTGTTACAAGCAATGGGGTTACAAGTCACGTTGGTAACCGGTGAGTTGATGTTGCAAAAATATTGGCAAAGTGGTTTATTTGCTGTTTTGATGACAGAATTAACATGCCAACCTTTTACTACTTTCAGGGTAGACAAGACGGACAAAGCCTCTGAAATAAGAGCCATTTATAGAGGCGTCTTTAGTTTGTCAGGTGGCGCCGATAGGATAAAAAAATCAGCAGAATATGATCATTGGTTTGTCGGAGAGCTAAATTCGCACAGTAACAGCAATGAATTGATCGTGGCAATGGCACCTTGGATAAAAGCACAAGGGTGTAACCGTATTGATACTGAAAATACCCCTAAGATTAAAAATTGTCGTCAGAATGACATCAGTAAAATGGTAGAGCAAAATGTTGAACCCATAGAGCAAACGTTAAGTTTTGATTTTAAGCGGTATTTAAAGCACCAAGGCTCTGTTGAATTGGCGCTGTTTATGCTGGCAGAGTACACCAATGAAAATAGCGAATTAGTGATGGAATTAAGTCAATCATTTGCAAGTGAGGATAGTCAAAAGGTTAACGCTGTCATCCAGACATTACTCATTAACAGCAAGATACTTGCTGCCGATAGTTTGTTAGCCCATTGTAAACAGTGGTTAAAGTTGTTGGCTAGCCGAGGTTTAGACAACACGGATAAAGAGCAGGTGAGTTTATTAAGTATAATAAAAGCAGACGTTGCAAGTATTAGTCAGCATGCTGATGCAATAGCTTAGCTTTGATTGACGATATGACTATCATAAATCAGCATAGGCGGACGGTAGACATTTAAAGGCGAACAAAATTTAATTGTAAAAGCTCAACAGACCCAGACTTAGGCATCTCGGGTAAGACCCTTCTCAATAGAGCGTGTTAATCTCAATGTTAATCGATGGTTTTTATTTAGCGCAGCGGTAGCTTTCTCTGTCATCTTCTTTTTAATGTTCTGCTGCGCTATTGCCCAGTTGATATGCTCTTTTACTAGTTCGCTACTAACCGCTAATTTTTCGGTTAATGCTTGCACTATTTGAGCGCTATATGAGGCATTACCCAGTGCGACTGAAATATTGCGCAACCAACTTTGAAAACCAATCCGTCTTATAGGTGAGCCTTGTAAGGTATTAAGAAAGTACGCCTCTGACCACGAAAACAAGGTTAATAAGCTAACATCATCTAAATTATTTCTTGCTTGAAAATCATGCTCAAGACTGAGTTTGGCATATTTATTCCAAGGGCAAATTAATTGGCAATCGTCACAACCGTAGATACGATTACCCATTAAAGGTCTCAATTCTTCAGGAATTGCTTCAGGTGATTCAATCGTAAAGTATGAAATGCAGCGTCTAGCATCAACGCTATAAGGCTCAATAATGGCTTTGGTAGGACAAATTTTAATGCAGGCTACACACGCACCACAGTCATTATTTTTTGTTGATACTTCAATGGCCTTAGCTGCAATTTTGGTATATTCATTAATTGTTATTGGTAGGGGGATATCCACAAATAGCTCACCCAGAAAAAACCATGAACCCGCTTCTTTATTGATTAATAAAGTATGCTTTCCTGCCCAGCCAAGCCCCGCTTTTTCTGCTAGTGGTCGCTCCATTACGGGGGCTGAATCGACAAAAGGTCGACAATTAAAGTGACTGCAGTGCTCGGCTATTTTTTTCCCTAGTTGCTGTAAACGTTTACGCATTAATTTGTGATAATCACGGCCAAGGGCATAACGACTGATAAAAGCCTTATTGTTATCTTTTAGTATTTGAGCAAACTTAGCATTGTGAGGTAAATAATCTAAACGCACACTGATCACCCTAATAGTGCCCGGAACTAATTCTGCAGGTCTAGCGCGCATTAAACCATGACGTGCCATGTAATCCATATTACCGTGGTAGTTATTAGCCAGCCAACGTTCGAGTACACTTTCATGAGCTGATAAATCAATATCACTGATACCGACATCAGAAAAGCCCATTTCTTTGCCCCAGCACTTGATTTTTTCTGCCAATTCTTGATAGTTAGTAGGAGACATTGTCATATAAATAAAGTCAGCTTTAGCTCGTTTGTTGAACCATTGATTGAAGAGAATGGTTATTCAGGAGAATATACTCCTGCATTCTCTAAGAAGCTACGTTCATGTAGCGTCCTTGTCAAAATCAATAACGATGTATATAAGCTTTTTAAACTCGCCCTATGGGAGCTTATTAGCAAACTAATAACATCACAAAATTAATGAAATATAGAATGACTATACTCAATCAATTTTGCTTGTTATAACCTCGCTAATAGAACTCTGAGTGGGTAACAAACTTAATTAATTTGGTATAACCATGAAATTATCGCTCAGTTTATCACAAAAGCCAGCAATGGCATCAGTGTATAGTGCCAAGCAAGTATTGCAAAACGAAGCCAATGTTGCACAAAGTCAGGGCATATCTATGTATGCTCTTATGCAAACTGCGGGGGCTGCGGTTTTTGCACAATTATTGAAAAGCTGGCCTAACAGCAAACATATATTGCTCTTGTGTGGTCAAGGCAATAATGGTGGCGATGGTTTTATTGTTGCTCAATTAGCCCAGCAAAAAAACATCAAAGTGAGTGTCTTGCTTGCCTGTGATGTTTGCCAGCTAAAAGGTGATGCGCGGCTTGCCTACGAAAACATGCTCTGTGCGGGTGTTGCGCTTATTGCTGACAAGCTAAGCACGAAAAACAATACTCAAGGCTTGGCCATAATCAATGATTTTAAGGGCGATGTTATCGTTGATGCTTTATTCGGCATTGGTTTTACGGGGCAACTGTCACCAAATCTGCAAGGGCTGGTATCGAGTGTTAATCATCATAATGCTAAGGTAATAAGTATTGATATTCCTTCTGGACTTTGTGCTACAACAGGGATAGTGCATGGGGATAATATAGTCATACAGGCGATAATTGCCGATATAACCCTGACGTTTATCGTTTATAAGCAAGGCTTGCTAACGGGACAGGCAGCAAATTTTGTCGGGAAATTATTCTTAGCTTCTTTAGCGATTAATAGCCCGTTTACTCAACAAGTGCCAACCAACAATTACGTCTCTCAGTATAAGTTACCTTTAAGGCTCCCTAGACGATTACCCGCAACTCATAAAGGGAATAGTGGTTTATTATTGACCGTTGGGGGCGGTTTAGGCATGCCCGGGGCCATTCGCCTTGCCAGTGAAGCTGCTTTACGTTGTGGTGCGGGTTTGGTTGCCGTGAGTTGTCATCAGAAAAACCATCTAAGTGTCACGAACGGCCGACCTGAATTGATGTTAGTGCCATCAACAAGTACGACACTGGAAAGATCCCCACAACTGAATAAGGCAAAAGTTTATCTTATTGGTCCGGGGTTAGGGCAGAGTAGTGAAGCACAGCAGTTATTTGAATTATTATGCAAAACTAGTCAAGCACAGCATAAAACAATAATAGTTGATGCCGATGCCCTAACATTACTAAGCAATATTAAGTTAACTCAGGCTAAACAACATTATCAACACTGGATATTAACACCACACCCAAAAGAGGCTGCTGCTTTGTTACACTGCGATGTAGCCAGCATTGAAGCGGATCGTTATGCTGCGGTTCGAGCTATTGCTAATCAATATGGTGGTATTTGTTTGCTTAAAGGGGCGGGTACATTAGTCTCTGATGGCGAAGATGTTTTTATCAATAATTCAGGTAATGCGGGCATGGCAACTGGGGGTATGGGAGATGTATTAAGTGGCGTTATTGCCGCGTTAGTGATGCAAAGTGATAATATTTTCGATGCAACATGTTTAGCAGCCTATATTCATGGCGCTTCAGCTGATATTATAGCCAATAAAAAGGGTCAGCGTGGTTTGTTAGCCAGTGATTTAATTATACCTTTGCAGCAATTACTCAATGGTAAAATGCCTAATATGTCACAATAGCCGCAATCAATATAGAAAAACAAAATGAAGCAATTAGAATATTTTTTACCTGATGAAGCCGCCACCATTGCTATTGGCTCGGGACTCGCAGAGGTACTTAAAAAAGCGACTGTTCAGCAAGCTCTCATTGTCTATCTTAAAGGAGAGTTAGGTGCGGGTAAAACGACACTTACTCGGGGGTTTGTTCGAGGCATGGGGCATGAAGGTCATGTCAAAAGCCCCACCTACACAATAGTTGAACCCTATGAATTGGCGCAATGGCGTGTATTTCATTTTGATTTATATCGCCTTGCTGATCCCGAAGAATTAGAATATATGGGTATTCGAGATTATTTTAATAATGATTGCTGTTGTTTTATTGAATGGCCAGAAAAAGGCTTAGGGCTATTGGCTAAAGCAGATTTAATCATTAATATAGCTTACCAAGATGAACAAAGAGTCATCAAGTTGCAAGCAGAGTCAACTCGTGGCGATCATGTAATGACGGCGCTTGCACAAATAATAAAGTTATAACGGTTGGAGTAGGTTAGATGTTTCACAGAATTTTTCTGGTGAGTGTAAAGTTACGAGCGATTATGTTGCTGTGCACTTTTAGCTTATTGAGCTTGTTTTCGGCAAGTAGTTTTGCGGCCAATAGTATTGATGGCATTCGTGTGTGGCCAGCGCCAGAAAATACCCGCATTGTTTTTGATGTGAAGCAAAAACCAAAATACAAATATTTCACGTTGAGTAAGCCTAACCGTTTGGTTATTGATTTTACCGATACCAAAAATGTTGTTGCTTTAAAAAACTTGGCTGCGAATGATCCGCGTGTTAAGCGTTTCCGCTCAAGCTTCAACAAAGGAAAAACACGCTTAGTATTAGAGTTAACTCAGTCTTATCAACTGACTGTCTTTCCTTTAGCGCCCGCAGGACAATATGGTCACCGTTTAGTTGTTGATTTATACGATAAGAAATTAAGCGTAACCAACAGTGTTAAGAGCATAAAAAAAGTTGGAGATATTATTATAGGCGTTGTTGCGGGGCATGGTGGTGAAGACCCCGGCTCAATAGGTGGCAAAGGTACTTTTGAAAAGCATGTCACTTTAGCAATAGCTAAAAAGTTGCAGAAGTTGATTGATAGAGAAAAAGGTATGAAGGCGGTGATGATTCGTTCCGGTGATTATTATGTCAACTTAAATCGTCGCACTAGCCTAGCAAGAGAAAAGCATGTTGATTTCTTAGTGTCCATTCATGCCGACGCCTTTCATACTCCCCAGCCTAGCGGTGCCTCGGTATGGGTAATAAAAAAGAGTAGAGCGGAGTCAGAGTTGGCCAAATGGCTCGTCAATAGAGAGAGAAAATCAGAGCTACTCGGTGGTGGTGGTGGGGTAATCAAAAATACTTCAGACAGCCATTTAGCACTTACTTTAGCCGATATGAGTAAAGAGCACTCGCTCGGTGTGAGTTTTGGTGTTGCCAATAAAGTGATAGAAGAGATGAGAAAAATCACTAAAATGCATAAAAAAACACCACAAAATGGTAATTTCTCCGTACTTAAATCTTCAGATATACCGTCAATACTGGTTGAGACAGGTTTTATTTCTAATCATAGAGAAGAGAAGAATTTAACTTGGCCTAAACACCAACAACGCTTAGCAAATGCGATGTATCAGGGTATCAAAGCGCATTTTTTAGCACATCCCTTAACGGGATCTTATTATGCTTCTCTTGGTTATAGCAAACATAAAGTACGCAGTGGCGAATCTTTATCTGTGTTAGCTCAGCGTTACAAAATATCAATGAGTAAACTTAAATCTATCAATAACTTAAAGACTAATTCATTACGGATTGGCCAAATGTTAAAAGTTCCTCGTACTGGATAACCCCTATGTCTATTGCTATATTACCAGCAAGATTAGCTAACCAAATTGCTGCAGGTGAGGTGGTTGAAAGACCCGCATCTGTCATTAAAGAGCTGATCGAAAATAGTGTCGATGCTGGCGCAACATCTATTGATATTGATATTGATAAAGGCGGCATAAAAAAAATCAAAATCACTGATAATGGTCATGGCATCATTAAAGACGAATTAACCTTGGCATTAAGTCGTCACGCAACCAGTAAAATAAAAAATTTAAAGGATTTAGAGGCGATTAATAGTTTAGGTTTTCGTGGTGAAGCTTTAGCCAGTATCAGCTCTGTTTCTAGATTAACGCTAACGTCTAAACCCAGAACACAAGCCACTGCTTGGCAGGCTGTGTCAGAAGGGCGAGACATGTTGGTAGACATTAAACCCGCGGCTCATCCCGACGGCACAAGTATCGAAGTACTTGATTTGTTTTTTAATACCCCCGCGAGGCGAAAATTTTTACGCACAGAAAAAACAGAATTTAACCATATTGATGAAGTTGTACGTCGAATTGCACTGGCTCATTTTAACGTGAGCTTTACTCTCACGCATAACGGTAAAACAGTACGACAATACCGAATTGCGCAGACTCATGCACAAATGACTAAGCGTGTTGCTGCGGTGTGTGGTGCAAAGTTTATTGAACATGCCCTTGAGCTTGATTGCGCACATGACAATATGAAGCTTTCGGGTTGGCTAGCAAAACCTAGCTTTTCTCGTAGCCAAAATGATCTCAGTTATAGCTATGTTAATGGGCGAATGATGCGTGATAAGTTAATTAATCACGCTATTCGTCAAGCTTATGCCGACTTGTTACCCCCCGATACCTATCCTGCATTTGTACTGTTTTTACAGCTTGACCATCGAGAAGTGGATGTCAACGTTCATCCAGCAAAGCATGAAGTGCGTTTTCATCAAAGTCGCTATGTTCATGATTTTATCTATTCTGTTTGTCATAAAGCACTCACATCAGCGTTAGCGGGCGAAACGTTAATGACCACTGCGGAGGATGATATGGTCTTTTCGCCTGAGCAATCCTATGCCACTCAAGCCTATAATTCATCAAGTCATAGCCCGCCATTAAGTCAGAATCAGTCGCCAAGTACTCAGGTAACTTCAACTCATGATCACTCTTCAGTAAATTATCCTAAAGCAGATTACATTAAGCCCTTGCAGCAGGTTAATAATGCGAATAATAGACAAGCTAATCGTGGTTACGCTCAAACAGAAAGAAGCAATACAGTTTCTCCTGTGGCAATAAATAACTATCAAGCATTAATGACACCTCATGCCGTTACGAGACAAGATGGTCAGCTTGAAAGTACCTCCTTTAGTGTCATGAAAAATGATGAAATTAGTCACCCAAATAACACCATCAACCAGAGTCTATTTTTAAGCATAGAACAACCAGGATATGCGTTGTATAAAGTTGAAAGTGGTGTGAGGGTTTTATCCTTTTTTACATTGGCGAAAAACACTTACAGTAAACAGGTTGCACACAGTTGGCAGAGTAAAGACGCCCTCTCAGTTGGCGATATAGAAGGCTTGGTTAGTCAACCATTGCTATTACCCGTTATGTTAAAGCTTTCTGATAAACAGTTCGCGCTTGTTACATCGGAACAAGAAATACTGACCAAGGCGGGTATTGTCTGTGCTGATAAAGGTAAAAACAAAGTGCAAATAAGGCAATTCCCTGCCTTATTACGTGAGCAAGATGTAGCGAGTGCCTTTATTGTCATTATTGATGAGCTTATTAAAATATTAAACCTTAATACGGCAAAAGAGCTATGTAAATATGATTGTTATCAAAGTATTGGCTTAGCTATGGTGCAAGCCGAATACAATGAAATAAAGGCGGATATTTTAATAAAGCTGACTAGAGAGTTATTCAATGAGCAATTTAGTCAACAATTACTCTTGAATTCTACCCCGCTCGACCTTACATCACATATTAAGCAGTTAGTTTAGTTCCCTTAGCCCGTTTAAATAAAGAGTTAATTCTTCGTGTCTGTTCAAAATATCTCAGCACAACATCAACCACCTGTCATTTGTTTGATGGGGCCAACCGCCTCGGGTAAAACGGCTCTAGCCATGGCACTGCAAGATGCCTTGCCTTGCGATATTATCAGTGTTGACTCAGCGCTTATTTACCGTGACATGGATATTGGCACCGCTAAACCAACCAAGGAAGAATTATCTAAATATCCTCATCGCCTTATTAATTTACGTGATGCCAGCGAACACTATTCAGCGGCAGACTTTTGTCATGATGCGTTAGCTGAAATTGCTGAGATACGAAGCAATAACCGCATTCCATTATTGGTTGGCGGTACTATGATGTATTTCAAAAGCTTAATAGAAGGAATTTCTCCTCTACCGGTAGCTAACCCTGAAATACGCCAAGCGATTGAACGTGAGGCGTTAGCACAAGGTTGGCAAGTTATGCATGAGCAACTTGCTGAGATAGATCCTGTTTCGGCTGAGCGAATTCATCCGAATGACCCACAACGTATAACCAGAGCATTAGAGGTGTATCGGTTAACTTGTAACACCTTGACACAATTGACTGAAATAAAAGGTGCTAAGCTCGGCGGTGATGTTTTACAATTGGCCATAACACCCCGTGAGCGTATTACACTGCATGACCGTATTGCGCTACGTTATCAGCAAATGTTAGCACTGGGTTTTGAGCAAGAAGTGATTAAGTTAAAATCACGTGGTGACTTGCACCAAGATTTACCGTCGATTCGCTGCGTTGGCTACCGACAAATGTGGCAATACCTTGATGGCAAGATTGATCACGATGAAATGATTTTTCGTGGTGTTTGTGCCACTCGACAATTAGCTAAAAGGCAGCTTACTTGGCTAAGAAATTGGGCTGATTTACATTGGCTAACAACGGACGATAAAACCAACTTAACGCAGGTGATATCACTACTAAATATAAAAAGTAAGGGCAAGTAAATATACAGCAATAGTTGAAAATTGATGTATAATTAATTTATTAGCTATTATAAACAACATTTTGTTGCTTTGTTTTTAATAGTGAGTTTTCAGATACTTTGTTACTGTGTTTTAAATTTACCAGTGACGTTTTAATAATAATAAAGGACCATATGATGGCAAAAGGGCAGTCTTTACAAGACCCATTTTTAAATGCATTACGTCGTGATCGCATTCCAGTTGCAATATACCTAGTAAACGGCATTAAGTTACAAGGACAAGTAGAGTCTTTCGATCAATTTGTTATCCTTCTTAAAAATACCGTCAGTCAGATGGTATATAAGCATGCAATATCTACCGTCGTACCTTCACGTGCGGTTAACACCGCACCAGTACTGATCGCGGAGGATAGCGCTTCCAATGAATAAAATCGTTTATCTTCTTTTGACTACAATTCATGTTGGTACTGGGATTTAACGCTATTGTTTGAACGTTATCAAGCGGGTGAACAAGCCGTACTTGTTCATGTAGACTTTCCGGATGAAAGTAGTCGAGAAGACCTAAATGAGTTTAAAATGTTAGTGTCTTCTGCTGGTGTAGAAGCGTTAACTATTGTGACAGGTAAACGTAATACACCCCACCCTCGCTTCTTTGTTGGCTCAGGCAAAGCAGAAGAAATACGTGATGCCGTGCATTTAGTGGGTGCTAATGTTATTCTTTTTAATCATAGCCTAGCGCCCTCACAAGAAAAAAACATTGAAGCCTTATGTGAATGTCGAGTTGTTGACCGAACAACGTTAATTCTTGATATTTTTGCGCAACGCGCTAGAACACATGAGGGTAAGCTACAGGTTGAGTTAGCACAGTTACGGCATATGAGTAGTCGCTTAATTCGAGGTTGGACTCACTTAGAGCGTCAAAAAGGGGGTATTGGCCTTAGAGGTCCAGGTGAAACCCAACTTGAAACGGATAGGCGTTTATTACGTGAGCGTATGGTTATTATACGTAAGCGGCTAGATAAAGTGGAGGTTCAAAGGCAGCAAGGGCGTAGAGCAAGAACTCGCGCTGAGTTACCAACATTATCGTTAGTTGGTTATACCAATGCAGGAAAATCCACCCTCTTTAACACCTTAACACAAGCAAAAGTGTATACCGCCGATCAACTTTTTGCGACCTTAGATCCTACCCTAAGAAAAATTGACTTAGTGGGGGTTGGTCGTGTTATTTTAGCGGATACAGTGGGTTTTATTCGTCATTTACCTCATGATTTAGTGGCGGCTTTTAAAGCAACCCTAACCGAAACACGTGAAGCTGAATTGCTATTGCATGTGGTTGATATTTCTGATGAAAGGCGTAGTGAGAATATTGAGCAAGTAGAATACGTACTGAAAGAAATAGACGCGAACGATGTACCTCAACTAATTATCTGTAATAAAATTGATAATTTAGATGATATTGAACCTCGAATAGATAGAGACGCTCAAGGCATGCCAATTCGTGTTTGGTTATCGGCACAAGCGAATATTGGTACCGAGCTTTTATTTATTGCGCTAGCCGAGCGCTTAGATGTAAAAGTGGTTAATCACCAACTAAACCTTCCCCCTGATGCGGGGAAATTACGTGGAGAACTGTACAAGTTAAACTGTATTACGAGTGAGGCTTTTGATGAGCAAGGTCATTGTCATCTTGAAGTGAAGATGCCATCGCGCGAATGGGAAAGGTTGATTGTCACTAAATATAGTGAATTAATCGATTATATCAAACAGTAATTTAAATAAATTTTAATGGTAGGGCGATAATTTTATTTACGCCAACTTTAGTGGAGAACAATATGGCTTGGAACGAACCGGGGAATGATGATAAAGACCCCTGGAAAAATAAAGGTGGCAAGAATCAAGGACCACCAGATTTAGACGAACTTCTTAATGATTTGGGTAAAAAAGTCACTGGGATTTTTGGTGGTAAAACGACTAAGAGTGGCGGCTCAGGCTCAGGAAAACACTTTTCCAATATAGCGTTATCCATTATTCTTGTTATTGCTTCGGTGGTTTATGCCTTTAGTGGATTTTATACTATTAAGGAAGCTGAACAAGGTATCGTCTTACGTTTCGGTCAGTATTCAGGCTTGGTAGAGCCGGGTATCAATTGGAAGTGGACCTTTATTGATCGCATCATTCCAGTAGATATGCAAAGTACTCGTGATATGAATTCAGCAGGTTTCATGTTAACGCAAGATGAAAACGTAGTACATGTAGAAATGCAAATTCAATACCGTGTTGTTGATGCCCGTAATTATGTTTTTAGTGTCACTGACGCTGATGATAGTTTAAATCAATCACTTGATAGTGCCTTACGCTATGTGGTTGGTCACGCAGAGATGGATGATATTCTTACCAGTGGTCGCGAATCTATTCGTCAGTCTGTTTGGGAAGAACTAGAACAAATAATTGCGCCTTATAATCTAGGCTTAATGGTTGTTGATGTTAACTTTAAAGATGCCCGTCCACCCAATGAAGTGAAAGATGCTTTTGATGACGCGATTGCGGCACAAGAAGACGAGGTACGTTTCTTACGTGAAGCCGAAGCCTATGCAAGAGGCATTGAGCCACGTGCCGAAGGTCGTGTTAAACGTATGGAGCAAGAAGCACTTGCTTATAAGAGTCGGGTTGTTTTGGATGCTGAAGGTGAGGTTGCTCGTTTTGATAAAATGTTACCTGAATACCAAGCCGCCCCAGAAGTAACACGTGAACGTTTATATATTGCCACCATGGAAAAAGTTTATAGTAATACCAGTAAGGTGATGGTTGATGTTGAAGGGGGTAATAATATGATGTATTTACCGTTAGATAAAATTATTCAACAGCAAAATAGCAGTAATCGTCAGCAAACTACTACTTACGCTCCGTCCAATGACCTTAATGTAAATACCTCACCGTCATCATCATCAGATCGTTCTGATAGATTTAGTAATAGGAGAAACTAAGTAATGAAAAATTTTTCCATTGCTATATTAGCATTACTATTAGTCTTAGCTGTGTCATCAGTTTTTGTGATTTACGAAGGCCAGCGTGGCATCGTATTTCAATTTTCAAAAATTAAGCGTGACAGTGAGACAAATAAAATGATGGTGTTTGAACCAGGTTTACATTTCAAAATACCTTTTATTGAAAATGTACGTAAATTAGATGCGCGTATTCAAACCCTTGATGAAACCGCCGATCGTTTTGTTACTTCAGAGAAAAAAGATTTAATGGTCGACTCGTTTGTAAAGTGGCGCATTGTTGATTTCTCTACCTACTATTTACGTACGTCCGGCTCTATTGATAATGCTCGTGCATTACTTAAACAGAAAGTTAATAACGGCTTACGTACTGAATTTGGTAATCGTACTATCAAGCAAATTGTTTCGGGTGACCGTGCAGCTATTATGAAGAAAGCGTTAGAAAGCACTGAAAGTAGCCGAAAAGATTTAGGTATTGAAGTGATCGACGTTCGTATTAAAGCGATTAACTTACCGGCTGAAATCAGTCACTCCATCTATGAGCGCATGAGAGCTGAGCGTACTGCTGTTGCTAAAGAACATAGAGCACAAGGTCAGGGGCAAGCAGAAGAATTACGAGCAACGATTGATGCTAAAGTGACGATTATGTTAGCTGAAGCACAAAAGGCAGCTTTTATTCTGCGTGGTGAAGGTGATGCACAAGCGGCTAAAGTTTATGCAGATGCCTACAGTAAAGATCCAGAATTTTATAGTTTTTATCGTAGCCTTGAAGCCTACGAAAATAGCTTTAATAGCAAAAATGACATCATGGTGATTAAACCTGATGGTGAATTCTTCCGTTTTTTAAAAAACGGTAGTGCAACGAAAGATTAATTGTCGATTGCCTGTTAAAAAAACCAGCAAGGTTGCTGGTTTTTTTATGTCTGATTTAAACACTCACTAAGAGAGCACTTCTTTATGTCGGATGGTATTTATATAAACTGCTCGCGTTGCCTTAATGGGCTTTATCCCTGTATAAATCAACCGAACGCCTTGCTCGGAGCTATATTTCTACGTTCAAAAAGCACACAAACTTAATGAAGAGTTATAGGCTATTATGCTAACTATTTAAGTTAATTGATTATTTTATAAATAAATTTCCCCATGTGTATAAAAATATGTTTTATAACTTGGACTTCAAATAATTTTTTGGTAGAATTCTTACCTAATTTTCTAATAAAATAGTAAATCATGGGAAAAAATGTAGTTGTTCTCGGCACTCAATGGGGTGACGAAGGTAAAGGTAAGATCGTAGACTTACTAACCGATAAAGCTAAATATGTAGTTCGTTATCAAGGCGGCCACAATGCGGGTCACACCTTAGTGATCAACGGTGAAAAAACCGTGTTACATCTGATCCCATCTGGCATATTACGTGATAATGTAAAATGCCTCATCGGTAATGGTGTCGTTTTATGTCCTAAAGCATTAATGACCGAAATTACCATGCTAGAAGCCAAAGGCGTTCCAGTACGTGAACGGTTACTCATTAGTGATGCATGTCCATTAATCCTTCCGTATCATAATGCCTTAGATGCTGCTCGTGAAGTCGCGCGTGGTAATAAGCCGATTGGTACGACTGGTCGTGGTATTGGTCCAGCATATGAAGATAAAGTGGCACGACGCGGATTACGTGTTGGCGATTTGTTTTGCGCTGAGAGGTTTGCAGCTAAACTAAAAGAGATTGTTGAATACCACAATTTTTCATTGGTTAATTACTATAAAGTTGAGCCAGTGAATTATGAAGAAATTCTTGCTGATGCTTTAGCGGTAGCCGATATTATTAAAAATATGACGGCTGATATCTCCGAGATATTAGATCAAGCCCGTAAAGCTGGCGAATCAATCATGTTTGAAGGTGCTCAAGGCACTTTACTTGATATTGACCATGGTACTTATCCTTATGTAACCTCCTCAAATACTACTGCTGGCGGTGTTGCTACTGGTTGTGGTGTTGGCCCTCGCCATTTAGATTACATCTTAGGGATTACCAAGGCTTACACAACACGTGTTGGCTCAGGTCCTTTCCCTACGGAACTGCATGATGAAATTGGTAATCACCTAGGCACCGTAGGCCATGAGTTTGGAGCAACTACTGGTCGTGAACGTCGTTGTGGTTGGTTTGATGCGGTGGCAATGCACCGTGCTATTCAAGTCAATAGTATAACAGGTTTCTGTTTAACTAAGCTTGACGTACTTGATGGCTTAAAAACATTAAGAATCTGTACGGGCTACAAAACGGAAGCGGGTGATATTATCACTGTGCCTCCTACTGCGGCTGAAGGTTATGATAAAATTACACCGGTATACGAAGAAATGCCTGGCTGGGATGAAGTCACGGTTGGCGTAACGTCAGTTGATGCTTTACCGGCTAATGCTCTCGCGTATATTAAACGTATTGAAGAAATAACAGGTATACCTGTAGATATTATCTCTACTGGACCTGATCGTGTTGAAACGATTATTAAAGTGAATCCTTTTCTTTAGGTAACACTACCTTACCTTTATCTACAAAGGTAATTTCTTACTAAAACCCAGCTAAGTGTTGGGTTTTTTTTTGATTAAATTTAAGTAATAGCAGGTTGATTAAGTTCTTTACACTCAGTGAGAATTAAAATTATATTTCTAGATCACTTAGCACATATTGAGCAGATAGAAGTGACTTTATCGTATGCTAAAATTGTCTCGCCTCACGCGGACCGGGACAAGCTTGAATTGATCTATCTATAATAAATACTATATAGGTAAGTGCCTACCAATATTACTCATAACGACAACACCCAAATACGGTTATACTCGTATTAAGAATTTAACTAACACTATTAAACAACGCATTAGGAAAAATCATGACAGATCTTCGTCAGCAAGCTTTAGATTACCACTCACTACCTACACCAGGTAAAATTAGTGTTGCCTTGACAACATCAGCTGAAACCAATAAAGATTTGGCACTTGCATACAGTCCGGGTGTTGCTGAGCCTTGTCGAGAGATAGCTAACAATCCTGACGATGTATATAAGTATACCGCCAAAGGAAACACGGTAGCGGTAATTACCAATGGCACCGCAGTCTTAGGCTTAGGTAATCTGGGCCCTATGGCCTCAAAGCCTGTTATGGAAGGAAAATCCCTGCTATTTAAACGCTTCGCAAATATAGACTCCTTTGATATTGAAGTTAAACATAAAACCGTTGAAGAATTTGTCAACACGGTTGCTAATATTGCGGATAGCTTTGGTGGTATTAACCTTGAAGATATTAAAGCACCCGAATGCTTTGCTATTGAAAAAGCGTTAATTGAGCGTTGTAAAATTCCCGTCTTTCATGATGATCAGCATGGTACGGCTATCGTTACTTCGGCGGCCATGATGAATGCACTCGATATTCAAGGTAAAGATATCAAACAAGCGAATATTGTTTGCCTAGGTGCTGGGGCTGCGGCAATTGCCTGTATGGAGTTGTTGATAAAATGTGGCGCACAGCGTGAAAAAATTTACATGTTAGATACGAAAGGCATAATACATACACGACGTGATGATCTGAACGAATATAAAAAATTATTTGCTAATAACACAGATAAAAGAACTTTAGATGATGCTATTGAAGGCGCAGATGTTTTTATTGGTGTATCAGGGCCTGATCTTCTCTCTCCAGAGCAAGTGAAGATGATGGCCGATAAGCCTATTATTTTTGCTTGTTCAAATCCTGATCCAGAAATTAAACCTGAGCTTGCTTTGGCTGCTCGTGATGATCTCATTATAGCGACGGGTCGCTCTGATTATCCAAATCAGGTGAATAACGTTTTGTGTTTCCCGTTTATTTTCCGTGGCGCATTAGATGTTCGTGCCCGCACTATTAATGATGCGATGAAGATAGCTGCAGTACATGCGATCCGATCACTTGCAAAAGAGCCTGTACCTGAAGATGTGCTTAAAGTAAGTTGTGAGAAAGAGCTTGTTTTTGGTAAGGGTTACATTATCCCTAAGCCTATGGATACTCGTTTATGTGCGGTTGTTGCAAAAGCAGTTGCACAAGCAGCCGTTGACTCGGGTGTTGCCGCGTTAGCAATGCCTGAAAATTACATGGCTTAGCTATTAGTATCGCTATAGCTGTTGGCTAATGAAAGAGAGGTATTTACCTTATATGCCAGTCAGTTAGCTGATTGGCATTTTTACTTTTATTACTAGGATAGTTCTATGGTTTGGGTTTTGCACACTTGCTACGCCTGTCATAGCCTGCCTAATGAAATTGTTTACTAACAGTAAACTTTCAAATTATGTAATACAAAAATATAGCCGTACTTTATCGGAACTAAAACTGACAATAATCAGCTAATTCAGTATTATGAGCAATAATATTGGATTTATGGCATAAAGAGTCAACTGGATGAGTGGTGTAAGAGCGCAACAAAAAGAAAAGACCCGTCGTCAGATAATTAATGCGGCTTTAAATCAACTTAGCGCTGAGCGGAGTTTTTCTAGCTTAAGCTTACGTGAAGTTGCAAAAGAGGCAGGACTCGCCCCGACTTCTTTTTATCGACATTTTTCTGATATGGATGAATTAGGTTTAACCTTAGTTGATGAGGCGGGTTTAACACTGAGGCAGTTAATGCGTCAAGCAAGACAACGCATAGCTAAAGGGGGGTCTGTTATTAAGATATCAGTGCAAACTTTTATGGAATTAATTGAAAGTAATGGCAATATATTTAGGCTTTTACTACGTGAACGTTCAGGTACCTCGGCGGCTTTTCGTGCTGCTGTAATTCGAGAGATTCGTTATTTTACTATGGAGCTTTGTGATTATCTTCAAAAAGCGAACCAACTTGATGGTGAAGTCGCTTATATGCAAGCAAATGCGGCAGTCACCATTGTTTTCAGTGCAGGTTCAGATGCACTTGATATTGAAGATAAACTCGAACGTAAACAACTAGCGCAACAAACTATTCAGCAATTACGGTTTATTGCCCGTGGTGCGCTTGAATTGAGTGATCGTCGAAAAAAATCTAAAAATCCTCAGTAAATTATTTTTTTATGAGTATTACGCCAGTTTCAATATGGTCGGTGTAAGGAAATTGATCAAATAAGGCAAATTTCTCAATTTGATGCGTTTCGACTAGTAATGTTAAATTATCTTTTAAAGTCTCAGGATTACACGAAATATAAATAATTTTATTGAATCGGCTGACTAATTCAACACTATCTCTATCTAACCCCGCACGCGGTGGATCAACTAATACCGTATCGTAGTGATAAGTGGTTAAGTCGAAATCGGCTAAACGCCTGAACTTACGTTCCCCGTTCATTGCTTGGCTGAACTCTTCACTGGACATACGGACAATATCAATATTTTTTATATTGTTTTTGCTAATATTTATTTGTGCTGAGCGTACTGATGTTTTTGATATTTCAGTACCTAATACTCGATCGAAATTTTCAGCAAGGGCGATGCTAAAGTTGCCATTGCCACAATAAAGTTCAATCAGATCTCCGCCAGCATTGTGTGTTGCTTGTTGAGCCCATAATAGCATTTGTTCATTAACACCGGCATTGGGTTGGGTAAAACTATTCTCTACTTGTTGATAAATATATGACTTGTTGCCAACCTGCAAAGATTCCATCACATAATCTTTACCAAGAATAATTTTCTGCTTTTTTGCTCGCCCAATAATACCAATAGGTGCGATTGTTGAGAGTTGCAGTTTTAATTTCTCTGCTTCACTCTGCCAATGATCGGTCAAAGGTTTGTGATACAACATGCTTATCAACAATTCACCACTCAGGGTTGATAAAAAATCGACTTGAAAAAGCTTAAAACGCAATTCTTGATGATTTTTAATGGCCAGCAGTAACGCCTTCATCGCTTTGTTAATAAGCTCACTTGCAACAGGAAAATCATCAACTCGAAATTTCTGCTTTGTTTGACTATCAAACATAATGTAATAGAGATCATCCCCGTCATGCCAAACCCTAAATTCAGCTCTTTGACGGTAGTTTAATGGCTCAGAGGGATATAAATCCGCAGAGGGTAGATTAAAGTCACTAAATAGCGTAGCCATATCTTGTTGTTTTTTTGATAATTGCGCAGGGTAATTATCAGGGTGAATATGACTAAACATAATAATGCCTTTTATAAAGAAGTAGAGATAGAATATCAGCGCGAATTCTACTATTCGCTTAGCTTTTGTCTAGCTCTTAATCTTATTAATGAAATCGAGTGTATGAATTGCTGTCACGGATATTAATGACTAAAAAAAGCCGCAATCGTAAGATGCGGCCTTTGATTTTTTATCTTGAGTGAGCAAATATATAGAGCTACTCGTCGTTGTTACTACCTTCAATACGCTCTGGACGATCTTTTGCTTCTCTGACTTTTAATGTACGTTGTTGGAATTCGGTATCATTCAAGGCGGTAATGGCTTTATCTAAATCGTTAGAAGCCATTTCGACAAAACCGAAACCACGACGCTTTCCAGTGTGTTTATCTTTCATTAAACGGACAGAGTGCACAGAGCCATGCTCGGAGAAAAGCTCGTGTACTGCAGTTTCATTTGCTCTATATGGTAAATTACCTACATAGAGTGTTCTAATATCTTCATTTGAAGGGCTTTGATTAGTTGATGGACAACCAATAACTAAAGGAGTAAGAAATGAACTGATAAATACCAAAGTAGCGACAAGAATAGCGCTAGTAGGTAAGATAAAAGTGATAAAATAAGCGGTGATAGCAAAAACAACAGCAATAACAGCTGTTTTAAACGTTGGAGACTTCATATAAATATACCTAATTATTATTTTAATAAACTAATTTAGCTATGTGAATAAATGCAAATAGCAATTCTATGGTACGCAGCTTTTTATAATGTGCAACTATCAAGAGTAAAAATTATGCAATTAATCCTATAATATTAGAAATTTCGTATAAGGCTATACAAATGTTGGCGTGATAATGCACACTTTGCTGGTAATGTGAGCGCTTAGGCGGTGAAAGTTAAATTAGTGCTTGTACTCTATCGGAAACTCTCTACAATGCGCTGCAGTTCCAAGGGGTTCACGCAAAACGAATCATCAAAGGACTGTTTTAATCAGTTATCTTCTTCCTTTTTAAATGAATGGGTTAACTTAACG
>JBAHZW010000028.1:0-31863 GCA_037132835.1 Colwellia sp.
TCGCCCTTTGGGAGTTTGTCAGTACTTCGATAATCGCACAGAATTCCTTTAATATAGAATGACTATACACAAAAAAATTCACTTTATTCTCAAAGCACTGACAAGCTCTGAGTGGGAACTAATTTAATGAAACTGGTATTAGCCCTTATTTAATGCTACGAGATATATTTTGGCAAAAATACTGACTTTATCTCTACCTTTTAAGAATGCTAAATTCAAGAATAAAGCTTTCGTGAATGAACAAGCATCTTATCGAGCAGAGGTTATTGGCATTTGATCAGATCCAGACTCAGCCACTTAAGAACCCTTATATCTGGAGTGATATTATTTAATTATTAAGTAAATTTGCGGGAGCGAATTGATCTGTCAAGATAGGGTTATCATCGGGCCAATCTTGATGGATAGCAGTTGACTGCACCTGCTGATAAAGTTGGTTTGCATCAACACCAAAGACTTTAAACTTAGAAGTTAATTCGGTAGTTAATCTGAGTGTTAACTGGCTGGGATTTTTCTTTTCTACCGTTGTTATTTGTACTTCGGTTGTTGATTTCTTAACTAAGTGATGCTCTAGGACATGATTAGTCGCTAATATTATCCGATTACTATTTATTTTATTGCTCACTTGATAAAAGTCACCAAATACCGCTTTATAGGTTGCAGATTCATAACGATAGAGTTCACTGGAGGAAAAGGTGTTTGCGGTTATTATGCCTTGTTTAGACAGTAAGGCTTTCACTTCTTGCAGGAATTCTTTGGTCATTAAGTGCTCTGGAATATAATCACCATTAAATGCATCCAGTATAATCCAATCATATTTTTGTTGCTTTAATAGCGCCCTTTTTACAAAAATTCTACCGTCTTGATTGTAGCTCTTTACTTGATCGTTTTCCAAAAAATCAAAGTATTTTCGAGCCACGTTAATAACACTTTGATCAATTTCTACGTTATCAATAAAGCTATCAGGTAATATACTATGCAGGGTGTTCGACATAGTTCCACCGCCAAGGCCAATAATTAAAATACGCTTAGGCTCAGGGTTAACAAATAAGCCAGTGAGTAAAAGCTTAGTGTAATTAAAAATCAATTGTTGTGGCTTACTTTTAAGGATGCAGCTTTGTTGAGTTTTACTACTTCTGACATCAAACTTTAAACAACGCAAGTCGCCCTTATCTTCTACTAAAATATTTCGATATAAAGAGCGTTCACTGTGAATAACTTTAGCTACTGCAGTATTGGTCATAAAAACAGTCATTAAAAAAAAGTAAGTGAATACCAACTTACCTGATAACTTAAAGGTATAAACACTAAACAGATTGAAATTAGGCATCTCTAATAGACCGTTGAGCTTTCTTGTTAGATAATATTTTTTCAACTTTTACCCCTACAATGGTTATTAAGCCTAGCAGACTTAGTAATAGGCAAATACTTTTAACAATGGTATTAATATCAAACCACATCACGAAATAAAAGGAAGTGATTATTGTACCCAAAGCACTTCCTAGCGTTGAAACAAAATATAATTTACCTGCCACCTGCCCACTTTCATTGGAGTTACTGACTAATAGTCTTACTGAGTATGGCGACAACATGCCCAAAATGATTGTTGGAATAAAAAACAATGCGGTCGATGCCAATAAAGAGCCATATCGAGAGTCTTCTATCACCACAAAGATACTCTCCATTAACCAAGCGCTTGATGTAACAATAGGTAATAAGGTAATACCCGCAAATATGAAAATAAGCCCATAGCGAGTCAATGACGCTGAATGAGTAGAAAGCTTACCGCCGAGTAGGTAACCTAAAGCTAAACTAAGCATGAATACCGTAATGATACTCCCCCAGATATGAACACTGCTACCAAAATACGGCGCGAGAATTCTACCCGCTAATAGCTCAATACACATAATAGAAAAGCCACTGGTAAAGGCAAGAAAGTAGATGCAAATGTTTTTGTAATTAATTGATTTTATTGATGTTGGCATACTTTATTAAATGATTATTTTTAAAGTTATATTAAGTACTGTAAGTTATTTTTATGCTGTTTGATAGTAAAAAGCATTATAGCGCTTGGTGTGATAAGCGTTCTACAACCGTTCAGGGCGTTTCTGCATGAGAACTTTCTAATAAGTTCTCAGCTTTGCCTATTTGTACTTTCAGTACGGTCAATTTAGTTTTTAAAGTCTCACGTACTCTATCTACATGTTCTGTTGTTAATTTACGCTCAATCGTTCGTTCTTTTTCTTCTAACTCTTTAATCAGTTTCGCTAGGCTCTCACATCGTTTTAGCTTCTTTTTAAACTTAGGATTAAAATATTTTGCTAACGCCTCAATAATACTTTCCATCGCTTATTTCCCTCTGATCAAATAGACTGCGTTATGGTGTAATTAAGCTCTCAATTTCATCGGTATTTAATGCTAATTCTCGTTCGATACCTAATTTATCAATGTCATATACGGCGTAAATAGTCGTTGCCATAGAAATAAGGTTATTAACTATGTTAGTTGTATAATGGTTGTCATTCATTAGTGAACTTGCCATTTTTGCAGTAATGTTTTTATGGTGTAGTGACGAAATAACTTCATAATTAAATTGTGTATCAGCAGCTTTTATTTCAACTTTTAATGTATCACATATGAGTAAAACTTCAGAACTATCTGTTTTTTCAATGGTATTACCCATCTCTGCTAGTACTTTGATAATATGGGCTATTTGAATACGAAGTAAGTCATAATGGTCTCGAAGGGAGCCGTTTGTTGACAGCATACACGTACTCATATTTTTACGTAGATGTTTCATGTCTTTAACGGCTTCGATAATGTTTTGACTTGCACTTCTCAGCCAGTGTATATTTTGAGATTGTTCAACCTCCCAAGTAAAAGCAGCTTGGCTAATAAATTGAATAATCGCTGATGAAAGTCCCTTGATTTTGGTTTCATAATACTCATCAATATCTAAATAAGTCACCGTGCGATATTTTTTAACTAGCTTATGAAGGTCATCACTCTCACATATTTCATCATAGGGAAGGCTGATGCCATCACATAAAAATTCCACTGAAATACCGTACATATGAAGCGTTTCATTTCTAATAGCAACAACAGCCGTTTCAGGGAAATCTAACGCTGTATCGTTAAGGTGTAAGGTATCTTCAGTGGCAATGGTAACTTTCGGTAATCTTGTCTCTAGAAAAGTGACCATCTTGCCAATAAATGGCCACATAACCAAGACCCCCGTAACATTAAAGAGGGTATGAAACACAGCAAGTTTTAAGGTGTAGTCTTCAGGCGCTATACCAAGTATATTACTAGTCCAATCAACAGCCAGTAAAAATTGATTGAGAAAGGCAATGGCAATCCCGCCAGTCACCACATTAAAAATAAAGTGTGCGCCAGCTAAACGTTTTCCTTCTACATTAGCGCTCAGGGCGGCAATAACAGCGGTTACGGTGGTACCAACATTCGCACCAATTGCAAGGGCTAATGCATTTTCATAGGTAATTTGTCCAACGGCCAGAGCGGTAATAATAAGCACCAATGTCGCATGGCTTGATTGCATAACAACCGTTGCGAGAATACCAATAAAAGCGAAAAAGAATAAACCGAGTAGACCATCCATAGCAAAGCGAGCTAGATCAATACTTCCTTTAAACGCTTCAAAGCCTTCTTTCATATACGAAATGCCTAAAAATAAAAATCCCAAACCCGCTAAGATGTAACCAAAGCCTTTGACGTGTTTATTTTTTTGCATCAGTAAGATAACGCCAAATACCAGCATGGGCATTGCGTAAGCAGAAATTTTTACTTTGAGCCCTAGTCCTGCAACCAGCCAGGCTCCTGTTGTTGTGCCAATATTAGCACCAAAAATAATGCCAATACCCGCAGCAAGATCGAGTAAACCTGCACTTAAAAAGGAAATAGAAATCACCGAAACCAGCGAGCTAGATTGCATAACCGTGGTGGTAATAAAACCAAAACCAACACTTTTCCATTGGCTATTGGTTGATACTTTAAGTACTTTCTCTAAAGCTCCGCCGGTAAAAGCCTTGAATCCCTCTTCAAGTGAAATCATCCCAAAAAGAAAAATAGCGACACCGGCCGCTATTTCTTTAAAATCAGGACTGACCCAAAAGCCGTAAGTTAAAATAATAAAAATGGACAGCAAAAATATTTTTCTAAACATAGTATTCTCGGTTCAACATAAATTATAAGTAAACTAGAATGCCATCAATTAGGTTAGATCCTCGCCCGCAACTAACTCTTCTTTCACTGTGCGAATAACGCGGCGATCAACATTTAAAATCTCATGGTTTTTATTATCATACTCAAATTGGCTCAGTAAATACATTATTGCATTAAGACGGGCTTCTTTTTTATCATCAGATTTCACCACTATCCAAGGAGAGCCTGGAACACTGGTGTAATAAAACATATCTTCTTTAGCACGGGTATATTTATCCCACAAGTTTTGAGATTCTCGATCAATAGGGCTTAACTTCCATTGTTTAAGAGGATCCTTTTCGCGCTTATGAAAACGTCTCGCCTGCTCTTCTTTGCTGACTGAAAACCAAAACTTGATTAAATGTATTCCTGAGCGCTGAATCATGCCTTCGTAGTCTTGTACCGTACGTAAAAACTCCATCACTTGATCTTTATTACAATAGCCCATGACCCGTTCAACGCCCGCACGGTTATACCAACTGCGATCAAATAGCACAATTTCACCTGTTCCAGGTAAATGCTTAATATATCGTTGAAAATACCATTGACTTAATTCGCGCTCAGAAGGTTTGTCTAGGGCAACAACTGTACAGCCACGAGGGTTAATATGTTCAATAATTCGTTTTATTATTCCTCCTTTTCCTGCCGCATCTCTGCCTTCGAATAAAGCCACTATTTTAATATGATTAGTTTTCACCCACTTTTGCCATTTAACCAGCTCAATATGAAGTAACTCTAATCTTTCTACATATTCGGTATTAGATAATTTAGGACTTTCAAAGCGATTTCTATTCGTATATGAATCGCCCAACTCTTCTTGACGAGATTGTTCTTCAATAGTTATCGATGATATACCGTTTGCTTCTTCTGCCATAACACACCTCAGAATAAAAAATGCATAAAACACCTGCCTCTATCTCATCTTAAGAGGGTTCTTGAGATGAGAAGATTACAATTTTAATATAATAGAAAAAAATTGAAATGTATCGTTAAACTATTGTTGTAGATCAACTTATTGTCAATCTAATTAAATTCCAACTCAACGCGATATTCAATATCAAATAACAAATAAAACTTATTTCGGTTTAATCACTTCTTCAATTCAAATAAATTTGATGCTATTAGTGGATATAGATGAATCCCCTTAGGGAGCTTATCGAATAAGAAAGTAAGCGTCTTAGGGTTATGATAATAATGGTTATTTAAATGGTTCAGGGAGACGCTCAATAGATTTATACAAGGGTGATAACTCTGTAGGGTAATGCGTGTTCAATTGTCGAGTATATGCTTACTATAGGGATTAAGAGCAACAAAACTACATGTGTAATTTATTCAAACTCCATTAATCTATGTGATCATTTTTACTGAAGTAATATTTAAGTTTCAGGCACAAAAAAAGACGCATATGCGTCTTTTATAGTGAAAATGGTGGGCCTTCCCAGACTTGAACTGGGGACCTGCCGATTATGAGTCGGATGCTCTAACCAACTGAGCTAAAGGCCCACTTTCACATACTGGCCTATTGATACGATCCTTATTGGATAATAAAGTTTATCTATCTAATAAAGCGCGTGCAGTATAAGCATTTTTCATTTTATTGTCACCTAAATGACTTTAAATAATGTGCATTTTTTACTGACCGCTTGTTTCTTAGACAGATATCAGTAATTGACTGCTAAAATTTATAGGTTATGCCTGCACTCACTTCACTTTGAAGCCACATATCACTCGATATATAAACGGCACAAGTTTCTATATCACAAAAAATAGCACTGTCTGAATTAAAAAATGTCGCGTAGATACGACTATCTAGGCGCAAACTTATATGGTCGGTCAGCGGAATTTTACTCGCTAAACCAACATTCATCGAAAAGCGTGTTTCATTAGCCAACTCATCTTCACTCGGTGCAATATGTGTTAAACCAAAACCACCAGTAACATACAAAGGCAGCGCCCCTTCTGCAACAGGAACCGCACCACCTAAATGCGCATAGGTAATACTTAATGAGGTGTTGCTTGCAGAAAAATCATCCGAATGAGAAAAATGAGTATTGTAATGACTAATTACAAACTCGCCTTGACGCTTTTTATCGAATGACCAAGCGGTGATAAAGCCATAACTTACCTCTTCACTTAACTCTATTCGGTTGTGAGTTTCATCTTTTGATGTTTCAAAATCACCACCAAAGCGATAGCCAATCAAGGGCGTAATTTCAAGGTTTAATGGCTTTTTTGCGCTAGATTGAAGTGAAGTTATTGTCAGAGCACAAGCAAGTACTAAAATAACGCGCATATTAAAGTCCCTTTAGTAAAAAGAGTAAGTTAGGCTACTAACTTACTCTTTTTATTATACATTAGAAGTAGTATATACGTTTTTAGTGTTTATTCACCATCTAAAAAGCTTTTAAGCTGTTCTGAACGTGAAGGGTGACGTAATTTACGTAACGCTTTTGCTTCAATTTGACGAATACGCTCACGAGTTACATCAAATTGCTTACCAACCTCTTCAAGCGTATGGTCAGTATTCATATCAATACCAAAACGCATTCTAAGTACCTTAGCTTCACGGGCTGTAAGGCCTGCGAGTACTTCATGAGTAGCACCTTTCAAATTTTCTGATGTCGCTGAGTCAACAGGAAGTTCTCCACTACCGTCTTCAATAAAGTCACCCAAATGTGAATCTTCATCATCACCGATTGGTGTTTCCATTGAAATTGGCTCTTTCGCTATTTTCAATACTTTACGGATTTTATCTTCTGGCATTACCATACGTTCAGCTAATTCTTCTGGCGTAGGCTCACGCCCCATTTCTTGTAACATTTGACGAGAAACACGGTTCAGCTTGTTAATCGTTTCAATCATATGTACAGGAATACGAATAGTACGCGCTTGGTCAGCAATAGAGCGGGTTATTGCTTGGCGGATCCACCACGTTGCATAAGTTGAGAACTTATAACCACGGCGGTATTCAAATTTATCAACCGCCTTCATCAAGCCAATATTACCTTCTTGAATTAAATCAAGGAACTGTAAACCACGGTTAGTGTATTTTTTCGCAATAGAGATAACTAAGCGTAAGTTTGCCTCAACCATTTCTTTTTTGGCGCGGCGAGCTTTTGCTTCACCAATAGACATACGACGATTAATATCTTTAATACCATGGATATTAAGGTGTGTTTCTACTTCAATTTGATTTAATTTATAGGTGCAACGTTGAACATCAAGGTCGATATCACTTAGCTTGGCCGAGTAGGATTTATCTGCCGCTTTCTCTGCTTCAAACCATGCTTTTGTGGTTTCATTACCTGGGAATACTTTAATAAATGTTGTTTTAGGCATGCCAGCACCAACGACACAGTGTTTCATGATTAAACGTTCTTGAACACGTAATCTGTCCATCATGCTGCGCATGTTTTTAACTAATTTATCAAATAATTTAGGGATCAAACGAAATTCTTTGAAGACTTCGGCAACGGCATCAATTGCTTCTTGCGCATCTTTATGACCACGGCCTTTTTTCTTAACTATTTTGGTCGCATTCTCATGAGCTTCGCGTAATAAGGTAAACTTTTCACGTGCTAACTCTGGATCTGGCCCGGTATCTTCTTCCTCTTCTTCTTCCTCTTCTTCTTTCTTTTCCTTATCTCCTTTAGCTAACTCTTCTTTAGAAAGTTCACTGCCAACATGAGTTGCTGCTGCGGCAACATCTTCCTCTTCAGCATCGGGATCTAAAAAGCCAATAATAATATCCGTTAAGCGAAGTTCTTCCGCTTCAAAATTATCCCACATATCTAATAAAAAATTAATCGCTGGCGGGTACTCAGAAACACTGCGTTGAACTTCTTTAATGCCTTCTTCTATACGCTTAGCTATGACGATTTCGCCTTTACGCGTTAGTAGTTCAACAGTACCCATCTCACGCATATACATACGAACGGGATCGGTTGTACGGCCAATTTCACTCTCAACGGTTGCAAGTGCTTGCGCAGCAGCTTCAGCAGCATCTTCATCCGTATTGCCTTCGCTCATCATCAAGGTATCTTGATCTGGTGCATTTTCAAATACTTGAATGCCCATATCATTGATCATACTAACGATATCTTCAACTTGGTCAGAATCGATAATATCTTGTGGAAGATGATCATTAACTTGAGCAAATGTTAAATAACCTTGCTCTTTACCTTTGGTTATCAACTCTTTAAGTCTAGATTTAGGAGCTTGTTCCATTGACGAGTGTCCACCTGTATTATATAAATATGGAATATAAAGTATGCATTTAAAATATTAGTTAAGGCTAATAAGTAACGCAAATAAAGCAGGAAATTATAGCGAATATTTAACGAAGTTACCAGCGAATAGCCAGTAGATTAATGAATTAATCTACTGGCTATAGTATACTACCTTAATCGCTTGTTAAAATTTCAAGCGACTCTTATAGAGCTAATTTCACTGGTGCTTTTCCTGTGTAGCTACTGTATCGCTAAAACAAGAAGTTAAGCATTTAATATTGCTTGTAACTCTTGCTTTTCCTCTGCAGTCATTTGCCCAACCCGTGCTTTTTGTAACAAGACTTCCGCACGTTGTTCAACAAAGTTATTCAATAGTTTCTCAATACTATCAAGAAAAACATCTATTGCGGCATCGGCTTCTACATGGTGCTGCCAACACATCAACTTTGATAATTGTTTTCCTTGCTCTGTACCTCGAAAATACTCAAGTAATTGCGATGATTTTATGTCAGGATTTTGCTGACAAATACCGAGCACTTGCATTAACAGGGGAATTCCTGGTGCAGTTAAAGGCTGTAGTACGCTAATATCACCTAAGCTATTTGCTATATGGGGATGCTCTAACAATAAAGCAAGCGCTAATCTCACCGGAGTGACCTTTGACTGCGTTTTAAGCACTCTTTTTATTGTAGATCCTTTTTTATTTTTAGTAAATTTTGCAAGAAATTGCTCACTTCCAGTACCAAAATTATTAGCAATGTCATTAATCATGGCATCTTTTAAAATACTGTCCGGAAGTTTAGCGAAATAAGGCTGGAATGACTCAACTAATGCCGCTCGTCCTTCCAAAGAGTTCATATCAACTTTCTGCATGAGTTGTTCAAAGAGAAATTTGGATAAGGGTATCGCATCATCAAGCATACTTTCAAAAAATTTTTTCCCTTGCGATCTTATTAATGAATCGGGATCTTCTCCGTCTGGGACAAAAACAAATTTTAATGAAAAACCATCACGAATAAGTGGTAAGGCATTTTCCATTGCGCGCCACGCGGCATCGCGACCTGCTCTGTCACCATCATAACAACAGACAACATCAGGAACAGTGCGAAATAAGGTTTGTAATTGTTCAAAAGTTGTCGCAGTACCTAGCGAAGCAACCGCATAGTCAACACCATATTGTGCTAATGCAACAACATCCATATAGCCTTCAACCACAATCAAACGCTTAAGTTGCTTATTCGCTCGCTTCGCTTCATGTAAACCGTAAAGTTCTTGGCCTTTATGGTAAATGCGTGTTTCTGGCGAGTTTAAGTATTTGGGTTTAGCATCGCCTAGCACACGTCCGCCAAAACCGATGACTCTTCCGCGTTTATCACTAATAGGAAACATGATCCGGCCACGAAAACGGTCATAGGGACGTTTATTCTCCCCTGATATAGCCATCCCTAGATCAATTAACTGTTGATTAGCTTGACCGTTGTGGGAGAAGTTTTTCATCACACCATCCCAAGAATCACTGATATAACCGATACCAAAGCGTTTAACAACCTCACCGCTAAGTCCTCGGCCTTTTAGGTAATCAACAGCCGTTTCTTTGTCAGTTGCCACTTTAAGCTGTTGTTGGAAAAAACGACTTATTTGGGTCATCAATTCATAATCATCTTGTTTTTGTTGGTAATTTTTTTGTTGCTGACGCTGCTCTTCTGGACTGGCATTGTTTTCTTCTCGAATAACGTCCATACCACAATGAGCAGCAAGCTCTTCAACGGCATCGACAAAATCAAGGCGATCAAATTCCATCAAAAACGAAATAGCATTACCGTGCTCACCGCAGCCAAAACAATGATAAAATTGTTTGTCTTGACTGACCGTAAAGGAGGGAGACTTTTCATTATGAAATGGGCAGCATGCTTGATGGTTTTTACCGGCTTTTTTTAACGGTACTCGGCTATCAACAAGATCAACAATATCTGCTCGGTTGAGTAAATCATCAATAAATTGTCGAGAAATGCGTCCTGCCATAATGTTTAATTCATCATCTTAAGGGAAATGCAACGCGACTATTCTACACAATAGCTGCGAAGAAGTTGTTGGTATTTTTAAGTTTGAGCTAAAAATTTATTTTTGGTTCATAAAAAAAAATTATAAAAAAACCGCAACAGCTCAAGCCATTACGGTTCTATTTAATGTACTAATTCAATGCTAACTATAAAGTCAACACTATAAACCTTGCAGGCTTGTTCTCACTTGACCGCTTACTGCGCCCATGTCAGCTTTACCTTGCATTAAAGGTTTTAACACCGCCATTACTTTACCCATATCAGCCATAGAGGCTGCACCTGAATCAGTAATAGCGTTGCCTATTAATACCTTAATCTCTTCTGCACTAAACGGCTGTGGCATGAAAAAACCTAAAGCAGTAACTTCCGCTGCTTCTTTTTCTGCCAATTCCTCACGACCACCGTCCCTGAACATTTTAATTGACTCTTTACGCTGCTTAACCATTTTGGTCAATATAACAATAATATTGTCATCAGTGGCTTCGATATCATGATCAATTTCGGCTTGCTTAATAGCAGAAAGCGCCATACGAATTACACCAAGACGTAATTTGTCTCTAGCGCGCATGGCTATTTTCATTTCATCTTTGAGTTGTATTAGAAGTGACATACTCTCTCCATAATAGGCAATCTCTTAGAGTGGTATACTAAGATAATTCTTAGTACATGCGAACGCGGCGTGCGTTCTCACGAGAAACTTTTTTCGCAGCACGTTTAACAGCAGCTGCTTTTTTACGTTTACGTTCCCAAGTTGGTTTTTCATAACATTCGCGACGACGAACTTCTGAAAGGATCCCTGCTTTTTCACATGAACGCTTAAAACGACGTAATGCAACGTCAAATGGTTCGTTCTCTCTAACTTTAATTACTGGCATGTACTTTATTACCTTACTATATCTATATAAATTGGTGTTCGATTTCAACTAAGCAGTACACTAAGTATCCTGTAGCTTCATCTACACCCGCTCTATCAAAAATGGGTGCCATATTCTACTGCTAAGGCGACACCAATGTAAAGGTTATTTTAAAACCTTTATTTAAATCTGCTGGTGTCTACCGTATAATTGCAGCGCCAATATTTACGGTGATGACATCCAATAATTATGGGTTACTATTTTTATTTTTTTTAGCTTTTTTTAGCTTTTTTTTGAGAGACTATTTATGCGTATTTTGGGAATTGAAACTTCTTGTGATGAAACAGGTATCGCCATTTATGATGACGGTAAAGGGGATAGCCCTGAAGGAATTCTTGCTCACCGCCTATACAGTCAAATAGCGGTGCATGCCGATTACGGCGGTGTAGTACCTGAATTAGCCTCACGAGATCATGTTCGTAAAACAATTCCGTTAATTAAGCAAGTATTAGCCGATGCCAACCTTACCCCAAAAGATTTAGACGGTGTTGCTTACACTGCGGGTCCCGGTCTTGTCGGCGCGCTCTTGGTGGGTTGTTCAATTGGCCGCAGTTTAGCCTATGGTTGGAATTTGCCTGCGGTTCCGGTACATCATATGGAAGGGCATTTATTAGCCCCCATGTTGGAAGATGATGTACCTGAATTCCCTTTTGTCGCTTTATTAGTTTCCGGTGGGCACACTATGTTAGTGCGCGTTGATACTATTGGTGAATACAAATTATTAGGTGAGTCTGTTGATGATGCTGCGGGTGAAGCCTTTGATAAAACCGCTAAGTTGCTCGGGTTAGATTACCCTGGCGGGCCAGCACTTTCTAAAATGGCTGAACGTGGTGAAGCGGGGCGCTTTAAATTACCTCGTCCTATGACAGACAGACCCGGTTTAGATTTTAGTTTTAGTGGTTTAAAAACAGCTGCGGGAACCTTAGTACGAAAAGAGTGTAGTAACCTAACTGAAACAGAACTTAAACAAACCCGTGCTGATATAGCCCATGCTTTTCAACAAGCGGTTGTTGATACCTTAGCGATTAAGTGTAAGCGTGCTTTGCAACAAGAAAAATTAAACCGCTTAGTCATTGCTGGAGGGGTCAGCGCAAATACGGCCCTACGAGAAAAACTGGCTGTCACCACAAAAAAGCTGGGCGGTAGTGTTTTCTACCCGCGTCCTGAATTTTGTACTGATAATGGTGCTATGATTGCTTACGCAGGCTTGCAGCGTTTAAAAGCGAGTACTGATACTGATTTAACCTTTAAAGCCAACCCACGATGGGCGTTAGACTCGCTCCCTCCAGTTAAATAGATAATACATTCTGGGCAATTAAGTTTTATGGCTTATTTTACTTTCTGTGCCTTTCAGTAAACGTATAATATTCTCTCGATGTCGAAAAAGTATGAGTGCGCTAAGCATTAATGTAGGGTAAACATAGAGAGGTTTTATAAAAAAAACAAAAAGTGGTGCGATAGAGACGGTAACAATGGCTGCTAAGCTAGAGTATTTACTGAATTTAGCCACCAATACCCAAGTAATAATTAATAAGCCTCCTAAGGTAAATCCAATGGGTAGCAATGTGCCTAGTGCTGTAGCAACCGCTTTCCCCCCTTTAAAGTTGAAGAATATTGGGTAAATGTGACCTAAGCACGCAGCAACGCCAACAAACCCTAAAGACATAGAGTCAATATTTAAGAAATAAGCGCCCCAAACAGGAATAGTCCCCTTAATAATATCAAAAAATAATACCGACGCCGCGGTCAGCGTATTACTGATACGTAATACGTTAGTTGCGCCAGGATTTTTTGACCCTGTTGTTCTGGGATCAGGTAGGCCTGCCATTTTACATATTAAAATAGCACTCGAAATAGAGCCGATTAAATAAGCGGCAACGACCATGGTAAGCGTGAGTAGTATCATTTATGTAACAACATCCATTATTGAATACAAAAAAAGAATTCTTATTCTATCTTCATCTCTGCTAGTTTTTCTACAACATCACAGGTAAAATCGCCTATATTTTGTAACAATTGCGTCACTACTGCAATAGTTCTTCTCAAAGGAAGCAAGTAAAGCATGGATAAGGTGTTTATTAAAGGGTTAAGCATTCAAACCACTATTGGTTTTTTTCAATGGGAAAAGGAAATCAAACAGACCTTGGTCATTGATCTTGCCATGGGGTGGGATATTACCAATGCAGCACTCAATGACGATCTTGAAGAAACACTAGATTATGCCGACATCTCTGTGGTGATAGAGCGCTTTGCCAATGACAACCCCGTAGATCTCATTGAAACACTCGCAGAACGCTTAGCGAATTATTTAATGACTCAATACCAAATTCCTTGGTTAAAACTCAGTATTAGTAAGCCTGGTGCGGTACATAACGCACAAACCGTTGGCGTAGAAATAGAACGTGGCACACAAATCAGCAAGACGGCTAATTAATGGCACAAATCTATATTTCATTAGGTAGCAATATCGAACGTGAACATTATGTAAAACAGGGTTTACACTCGTTAGCTGAAGCCTTTAAAATCCCTTTTGAGCAACTAACATTATCTTCATTATTTGAAAGCGAAGCCGTTGGTTTTAATGGGGCTGCTTTTTATAATATGGTGATAGGTATTAACTGTTCACACGAGGTTGAAGAAGTAACAAATCTACTGCGCGCCATCGAGTTTGCTCACGGGCGCATTCATCATGCGAAAAAATTTAGCCCTCGGACTTTAGACCTTGATTTGTTACTGTATGATGACTTAGTGATTGAACTGCCAGCACAACTACCCCGAGATGAAATCACTGAAAATGCTTTTGTTTTATGGCCGCTGAGCCAAGTAGCTCCGACTCACTCACACCCTATTATCAAAAAAACTTATCGAGAATTGTGGTGCGATTATAATAAAAACAGTCAAAAAATCAGCCTTATTACTGACTGTTGGTAAGTTACCGCAAGACCATTAATGGGCATTACTCTAGTCGAGTTATTTAACACTTAGCTAGACTTTATTTAAGCGTAAGGGACAACGAGCAGCACATGAGTATTTTAGAAATAATTATCCTTGCCTTATTGCAAGGCTTAACCGAATTTTTACCTATTTCCAGTTCAGCACATTTAATTCTACCTTCACAAATTCTAGGCTGGAAAGATCAGGGCTTAGCTTTTGACGTTGCTGTACATGTCGGTACTTTATTGGCGGTAATACTGTATTTTCGCAAAGAAGTCGGTGGTTTGGCTGTTGCTTGGTTGGGTACCGTTGGAGTTGGTCCAGATAAAAATAAACAAAGTTTTAATGGTAAATTAGCCTGGTGGATTTTGCTCGCGACTATTCCCGCTGGTTTATTTGGTCTATTTGGTAAAGATTTTATCGAAGCCCACCTACGTTCGGCTTTAGTTATTGCTTTGACAACATTATTATTTGCCTTTCTTTTGGGTTTTGCCGATGTCAAATCCGGAAATCGCAAGGTACATAAACCAATGGACAAGCTTGGTTTTAAAGGTGCCATGTTAATTGGTTTGGCGCAGGCCATCGCATTAATTCCGGGAACCTCACGCTCGGGTATCACCATGACGATAGGGTTACTATTAGGTTTAAGTCGTGACAATGCCGCACGTTTTTCATTTTTGCTTTCTATACCCGCTATCACAATGGCGGGGAGTTACTTAACCCTGAAGTTGGCTTTATCTGTTGAAAGTGTTGATTGGTTTGCTATGGGCTTAGGTAGTCTACTCGCCTTTGTTAGCGCTTATGCTTGCATTCATTACTTTCTTATTTTGTTAGAAAAAATCGGCATGATGCCATTTGTCATCTATCGATTAGTTTTAGGTGCTGGTTTGCTTTGGTTTATCTTAGGCCAATAAGCAATAAAAACAACACCCGATATATTTTAAAAACACCGTTATCAATAGAGTATGAAATACTGTAAAGATAAATTATCAATACATTTGAGAATAAAAATATGATTACCATTACCCTAGATAACTTTCAGCAAGCCGTCGTTGAAGAGTCAAAAAATAAGTTAGTACTTGTTACCTTTTGGGCAGAGCAAGTACCCGAGAGTATTGAGTTACGTGATAAGCTTGCCGCAAAGCTCAAGGGCTTAAGTGACTATGTCACTTTAGCGGCTGTAGATTGTCAAACCCAAGAACCGATAGCCCAACAATTTGGTATTCAAGGCTTACCAACCGCTATTTTATTAAAAGATGCACAACCACTTGACGGTCTGTCTGGACCACAAGATGATGCAAGCATAGCGACCTTTTTAGATAAACATTTACCCAAGCCACAAGATATCTTATTAGCACAAGCAAAAACGGCCCTTGCTGAACAGTTATTCGTTGATGCTCAAAGTGCTATTACACAAGCCTATCAACTTGATGATAGTCGCGCAGATATTAAATTTGTCTTCATTGAAGTTTACTTACAAACAGGAAAAACCAGTGAAGCAAAAGCCTTATTAGAGACCATAATGCTGGTTGACCAAGACAGTGATTATCATGCCTTAAGCGCAAAAATCGAGCTCGCTGAACAAGCTGCGAATTCGCCTGAAATTCAAGCCTTAGAAGTACAAATAAAAGCATCACCCAATGATATCAGCCTTAAGCACCAACTTGCGGCTCAATACAGCCAAGTTAATCGTCAAGAAGAGGCGCTTACGATATTATTTCGTTTAGTACAAGCGAGGGATGAGCACACAAAAGATAAAAGCAAAGAGCTCTTTATTGATATATTAAAAGCGTTACCTGATGGTGATCCATTGGCGGCTAAGTTTCGTAGAAAACTGTATACGTTAATGTACTAAGCCAGAAGAAATAACCCCATAAAAAAGCCCCTCTCCTGTATTGAAGAAAACAGGGTACGGGCTTTTTAATGTTTTACCTTAATGAATACCAACCCCATTTTAGCGGAGCGAGTACAAATACTGCTTAGGGCAAGTGTTCACTGGCAAGATAGTCATGGGATTGCATTTCTTGTAAGCGACTCAAACAACGTTTAAATTCAAACGCTAGTCGACCACCACTATATAACCCCTCTAAAGCAAGCTCTGCCGACATAATTAACTTTACGTTGCGTTCATAAAACTCATCAACCAAGGCAATAAAGCGGCGAGTAGTGTCATCCGTGTCTGGTCCCATCTTTTTAACATTTGCCATTAATACCGTGTGATAGAGTTGACTGATCTCCATATAATCTCCCTGACTACGTGCGCTCTCACAAAGTACTGAAAAGTCAAAATACACAATGCCGTCGCTCACTAAGAGGGTCGCTAATTGCCGATTATTAATTTCGATAGAAAGACCCGCTTTACCTCCATCATTTGATAGTTGCTTAAAATAATGTTTTAGGTTTTCATCCGCTTGTGCGTCAAGAGGATAATGAAATATTTCGGCCTGCTCTAACGTTCTGAGACGGTAATCAACACCACTATCAACATTAACAATTAACGTATGTTCATTAATGAGTTTTATCGCGGGTAAGAAGCGTTCACGTTGTAAGCCATTACGGTACAGTTCATCAGGGATAATATTAGATGTCGCGACTAAGGTAACATTATGAGCAAACAACTCTTCAAATAATGTCCCTAAAATCATGGCATCAGTGATGTCAGAGACAAAAAACTCATCAAAACAGATGATCTGTGTTTCATCAGCAAATTTTTTCGCTATTATTTTAAGGGGATCAGACTGCCCTGTTAGGACTTTTAGCTCTTGATGAACCCTATGCATAAAACGATGGAAGTGGACTCGCATTTTATTATTGAAAGGTAAGCTGTCGTAAAAAGTATCAACAAGGTAGGTTTTCCCCCGCCCTACTCCCCCCCAAAAATATAAACCCTTCACAGGTTTTTGCTGCTTATTTTTGTACACTCTTTTCCAGCCACTCAGTACTTTTTTAAAACCCGAAACCGCTATGGGTTTATTTTTCAAATCATCATATAAACGTTGTAGGTGAATAACGGCATTTTCTTGTGCCGCATCAAACAGAAAATCATCGCGGGTTAAATCTTGTTTATACTTATCAAGAGGTGGAAGTTTTATCATTGAGAGCCTATGTTATTTTGAATCAATTATTAATACGTAAAATACACTTGAAAAATAAACTTTTACTACGATATTTTTACTAAGCAAATTGTTTTGATGGTAGTATAATCTATCTTGACAACATATATAATTTCTAATTTCTCATTACAATGTAGGGTACACACTATGAACATAGCAACAGCGCTAATCATCTTTATCATCGGGGGAGTCGTTGGTTTTTTCGTCACACGTTTGTTATCAAAAACAAGTCAAGAGCAGCGTAAATTGGCGGAGCAGGTCAGTAAAAGTGAAGCCGCGCTAACACAATATAAAATTGATGTCGCCGAACATTTATCAAGTTCTGCCACCTTGCTTAATCAAATGAATGATACCTGTCAAACGGCGATGAAACAAATGCAAGAAAGTACACAACTCTTGCAACAAGCCACCATCGCTGACGTTGAAGAGATCTCTTTTTTCTCCGCTGAAACACACCAACAACTTGACCAAACCTTCACTTTACGTCAGCAAGACCGTAAGACTGAAGTTACTGAGATCACTGAGGTCACGGAAGCCCCTCGTGACTACTCTGGAAACCCAAGTGGTTTATTCGTCGATCAGAAACAAACCGTTACATCTGAACCGTAACTTCATCGGTGAATAACTGAACTGAAGCCAGCGACTTCGGTCTATCTAATATAAGCTTATTTATAAAGGTTAACCGATATGGCTATTAACTTTTATGTTGGTATAAAAATAAAGTTCGGAGAACTATTAAATATGAAAAATTCATTAAAATCATCTAAATCTTTGCTGCTCATTAGTGTCGCACTGTTATCATCAACCCTCGCATTCACGAGCCCCTCGGCACTGGCAAGTTGGCCATTTCAGGTAGATGGTGTTGAAATGCCAAGCTTAGCCCCCATGCTGGAACACGTCACCCCCGCAGTGGTCAGTATTTCAGTAGTCGGTACGCACAAAGTACAACAACAGCGTGTACCTGATGCATTCAAATTTTTCTTCGGTAATAAAAATCCGAACCGAGCACAAGAAAGACAATTTAAAGGGCTTGGCTCAGGTGTTATTATTGATAGTGAAAAAGGCTATGTTGTAACGAATAATCATGTCATAGAGAATGCAGACGAAATCATAATTACCTTAAAAGATGGTCGCCAATTAGAAGCTAAAAAGCTGGGTAGCGATGCAAAAACGGATATTGCCTTATTACAAATTAAGGCTGACAACTTAATCGAAATGAAACTCGCTGACTCTGATGCGCTTCGCGTTGGTGATTTTACTGTTGCTATTGGTAGTCCGTTTGGCTTAGGGCAAACCGTTACCTCTGGCATTGTCAGTGCTTTAGGAAGAAGCAACTTAAACATTGAGCATTATGAAGATTTTATTCAGACCGATGCGGCAATAAACAGCGGTAACTCGGGCGGTGCTTTAGTTAATTTACGTGGTGAGTTAATTGGTATAAACACGGCGATTATTGGTCCTAGCGGCGGAAACGTTGGTATTGGCTTTGCTATCCCCAGTAACATGATGCATAACCTTGTGAAACAAATCATAGAGTTTGGCGAGGTTCACCGAGGAATCCTCGGGGTATCAGGCCGTAGTGTTAATAGCGAAATTGCCAAAGCAATGGAACTAGAGGTAAGTCAAGGTGGTTTTATTGAACAAGTGATGCCTGACTCAGCAGCCAGTGAAGCAGGTATTAAAGCAGGTGACGTCGTTATTGGCATGAATGGTAAAACCATTAAAAGCTTTCTAGAGTTACGCGCAAAAATAGGTTCAATGGGCCCCAATAAAATAGTTAAGTTAACCATAATAAGAGACGGTGACAGTAAAATATTCACCGTTAAATTAAAACAAGACCAAAGTGCTGATATTTCTACAGCGAGCATTCATAGAATGTTAGCGGGTGCTAAATTAGAAAATGATACTAAAAAGCAAGCAGTTATTATTGAATCTGTTGCTGACGGCTCTCCAGCTCAAATGATAGGACTACAAGCAGGTGACTATATCACAGGGGTTAACCGTAGCCGTATTAAGAATATTGTTGAGCTACGTGATTACCTTAAAGATAAAACTGGCGTTTTAGCCTTGAATATTGTTCGAGATAACCACTCCCAATATATCATGATCCGTTAAGAGACTATTTATCTAGGCTGAATACAGCCATAGAAGAGTTGAAGTTGATTATATTTTGCTGAGCTATTAGTAACAATATGATCAACTTTTTTTATGTTACACTGCAAGCATTGGTACAAAATAAAAATAAGACCCCCCTTGAAATTATTCTCTTCAATAAAATATGTATTCACAGCAATAAGTTATGGTATTTTATTTGCTTTAATAGCCTTGCTGCTTATGCCGGGCTTAATCCCTAGCTTAAATGGTGAAAATATAGCAACAAGCTTATTTAAAGCGAGCAAAGCACAACAAGAGCCCTTATCTTTTGCCAAAGCAGTAAGTCTTGCTAGCCCTGCTGTGGTGAATATCTACTCTCAACAAATCGAAGTCAACCCACAATACGGTCGTAGACCTCGTCAAAGCACTCGCTTAGGCTCAGGGGTGATTATGAATGCCCATGGTTATATTTTGACTAATTTACACGTTATTAGTCAGGCAGACCTTATTCAGGTACTCCTGCAAAGTGGACAAATATATCCTGCTGAGTTGATAGGGTTTGATCATTATACTGATTTAGCCGTGTTAAAAGTCAATGCAAGTAACCTGCCAGTGATCCCCCATAACGCGCAACAAAAATCATTAGTGGGCGATATAGTTCTTGCTATTGGTAACCCACTAAACCTAGGGCAAACGGTAACTCAAGGTATAATTAGCGCGACGGGCCGTAACGGTTTAAGTAATACTAGCTACCTTGAATTTTTACAAATGGATGCAGCCATTAACGAAGGAAACTCAGGGGGTGCTCTTATTAACAGTAATGGCACATTGGTGGGCATTAATTCCAGAAAATTCACCCAATCAAATCCACAATTGACAATACAAGGAATTTTCTTTGCCGTGCCTTATCAACTGGCTTATAAGGTGATGCGTCAGATAATTGAAAATGGTAAAGTTGTACGTGGCTGGTTAGGTATCACTACTAACAATTATCACATAGCATTAAAAGGCTTCGTTATTGATACCATCGAGGATAACAGTCCAGCACAATTTGCAGGCCTACAATCAGGGGATATTGTTTATCAGATAGGTGACGAACTGATCACCAGTGTAACAACGGCCTTAGATATTATTGCCGAAACACCGCCAAATACCGTATTAACCTTTAAAATTTATCGGCAGGGTAATGCCATAACAGCGCAGGTTAAAATTCTTGAGTTAACAAACTAATCCGCTATACCCAAATCACTCATTTATCAAGTACTTCGGTATCATAAAATTAGTAATAAAAAAGGCAGACTGTAACAATACAGGCTGCCTTTTTTATTAACCAGATTTTATTTGCTAACTTCATTGGCTAAAAGCTCGACAAATTAAGTGCGACGACTCGTCTGGCAGAAAGAAATTATGGCTTTTATGCGTCTAATTCAAGTAAGTACTTTACTAAGTTTTGGTAATCTTTTTCAAAATTATCTTTGTCTAATTTAGACCGATCAATTTTATACTTACCATTAACAATAACGGTCGGCACACCCGTTAAGGCACGTTTAGCAACCATATCGTCTTGATGTTTTTTGAGTGATTTAGCTTGCGCATTAACACTAAAGCTTTTCATTAACTGATCAAACTTGTCTCCATCAGCACCATTTAGCACGAAGATATTACGCAAATCTTTTTCTGACGTAATCACAGCACGTTGCACCTGAATATAATTAAAGACGGCACCAATTAATTTATTCGCATCACCCAGTTGCTCAGCAACGATTGTCGCCTTAGTGATAGTGTGCTGTACTTTAGCGCTTGCTGAACGAAGAAAATCTACATGGTTACGCTCAAACGAAACCCCTTCAGGTAAGCTTTTTTTAAGTGCATGCATCATAGGCTCAAACTTAAAGCAGTGACCACAATAAACGGAGAAATATTCTCTGACTTCTTTTTTAGACGTTGTGACTTCATTTACTTTAGTATATTGATTACCTTCTGTGTATGGAGCAGCCGTAGCACTTAACGATAGAGCCAACAGCGGCATTAACAAAAGAGATTTTAGTGTTTTTTTCATTCTTATTTCCTAAAGTAAAGTTGCTTAGTTAACAGTAACTAAGGCTAAAAGTCATTTAATACCCTTTCGTATAAATAATCAATTTTTATACGGGTTGGTATAAACTTAACGGGGGTTGTTGCAGTGCTGACATTTGCTCTTTCAACATCAGTATTTGCTGTTCCCAATATTTTTCGGTATTGAACCAAGGAAAACTTTGTGGAAAAGCAGGATCATGCCAACGTTTACATAACCATGCCATGTAATTAACAATCCGCATAGTCCTTAATGATTCTATCAACAAAAGTTGGTCACTTTCAAACGTAAAAAACTCTTCATACCCCATTAAGAGTGTATCAAGTTGTAACAGTTGCTGTTGCCTATCGCCTGAAAGCATCATCCAAAGGTCTTGAATCGCAGGACCCGTGCGGCAATCATCAAGATCAACAAAGTGAGGGCCTTCATCACGCCATAAAATATTACCCGCATGGCAATCACCATGTAAGCGAATTTGCTTGGTTTGTTGTGCGGGTAAATATTGCTCAGCGGCAACCGTAATCACCTGATCTAAAATGGTAAAAAATGGTGTCGATAAACTTTTGGGTACATAGTTCGAGGCAATGATACTTTCACGTGCTTGTAAAAGTAGTTCCTCGGTATTGAAACTCGGTCTATGCTTGAAGTCATTTTGTGACGACACCGCATGAATACGCGCAATAAATCGTCCCATCCATTCTAATTGGTTGAGGTTATCCACTTCAAAAATTCGTCCTCCTCGACAAGGAAAGACCGCAAAATGATAGCCTTGATATTCAAAGAGGCTTTTTCCATTGACTTTAAGTGGCGCGACAATGGGTAACTCCCGCTCTTCTAACTCAAAAGAAAAATCATGTTCTTCGAGTATTTGTGCAAGTTGCCAACGCTGTGGTCGGTAAAATTTAGTCACGTATTTAACTAAATTATCATCATGAAATTGATAAACGCGGTTCTCATAACTGTTCAGTGCCAATAAACCACTATCAACGGTAAAACCTGCGCTTTCTAAACCATCAATGATTAAGTCAGGTGACAGTGCACTAAAATCAAAAGATGCCATTAGCGTTTATTAAAAAATCGGCTTTCTTGCTCGATTTTCGCCTCAGATTTAGGTGAAAGTTGTTCAACGGTAAAGGTAATATTGGTCATGTATGTTTTCAACTCATAAGGGTCAACTGAAATACTAATCGGTAAGGTGTAAACAGTCGCAGCTTTAACCGTCACTTCTTGCTTACCGTGCCATTGCACATTATCAATACCTTTAACCGAGAGTTTATAGGTATTATTTGTTTGTGACATATTGAGAATTTTTAAGGTATAAACATTTTCAATATCACCATTAAAATTTTCTTTGGCTAACTCGGTTCTATCACGACTAATATCTAAAGATAAAGGCACACGATTAACAATTTCAAACAATAACAAGGTACTCATAATCATCAAAAATACGGCGTAGCCAACAAGCTTAGGTCGAACTAAATTAACTTTTTTACCTTCGAGTTCATGTTCGGTGGTATAGCGAATGAGTCCCTGGGCATAATTCATCTTACTCATAACCCCCGAACAAACATCAGCACATGCACCACAATTGATACATTCATATTGCAAACCATTTCGAATATCGATACCCGTTGGGCACACTTCTACACATAAGTTACAATCAATACAGTCTCCTAACCCCATCGCTTTATAATCTTTCTTACGACCACGAGCACCACGACTCTCGCCTCGTTTTTCATCATAAGCAACCGTTAAGGTATCTTTATCAAACATTGCTGACTGAAAACGTGCATAGGGACACATATGCAAACAAACCGTTTCTCGCATCCAACCTGCATTACCATAAGTAGCAAAAGTGAAAAAAGCTAAAATACCCGCCATCATCATACTTGTATTTAAGGTAAATACATTGATAAATAAATCTTGCATCGGGGAAAAATAACCCGCAAATGTCATCGCGGTCAATAAGGAAAATATCAACCAAGCACCATGTTTTAAAGTTTTCTTCAGTACTTTTTTAGCGCTTGTTTTTTGCAAATCTAATTTTTTCCGCTGATTCGCTGTTCCTTCAATTTTTTCTTCAAACCAAATAAAAATGAAAGTCCATACGGTTTGTGGGCACATATAACCACACCAAACTCGTCCTAGAAAAGCGGTTACAATAAAGAGTACAAAAGCACAGAGTATAAATAACCAAGCCAATAAGGTTAGATCTTGTGGCCACAGAGTTAGACCCCATAGCGTAAACCGTTGTTCACTGATGTCGAACAATATGGCTTGATGTCCGTTAAACTTAAGCCAAGGCAATATTAAAAAAAAAGCGAAATACACTAAATTCATGCGTTGTCTTAGTCTTTGGAAAAAACCAGAAACTTTACGTACATATATTTGATCGCCCGGTTTATAGCGCGTTTTACCTGTGTTTTTATTGCCATGAATCTTGACGTTTTTTATAGGGATATATTGAGCTACCTCTGCCTTATTGGTCGCAGGTGCTGAAGATAATGGGTCGTTTTCTTTCACGATAAATCCTTGGAAAGGGAAAATAACTACTAAGCAGGTTACTAGCTAATAAAAATATTGATGATTTTATTAATAATAGCGCATAATAGCTAATAATTTATTACCTTAAAGAACATAATTAATATAAAGTCCTCTTTACCTTATTTATAATATGATGCCTTATGAAAAATTTATTATTCTTGATTGTTGCCGGTGCACTCTATTTACATTTCTATCCAAACGAGAAAGTGACTAAATTTTATAACGATAGCAAGCAAGCGGCACTTGCTAGCTTTAAGGAATTTAGTGATACCAAGGTACGGTTAAAACCGGATAAAATTTATCAGGACTTAGAAGGTAATTTAGACCATTTTTCAGAGGAAGAAGTTAAACACCTCAAAGAGATTACCGCTTCAAGAGAGAATGTTAAAGTGTTTTATCAGACCATTTGCAAAACCGTAAAAAGAGACATTGTTTTTCATATTACTAATGAAAAGAAAGTGTGCTCTACCATTAATCACTACACAAACTTGCTTTAACCGATAGTCTTAAAAGTATATGCCTATGCACTTGGCTCAGGATCGTCATCCCCATGGTGTTTTAATCAGGGATCCCGTCTCTAAAGCGCAATGGATCTTCGATTAGAAACTTCGAAGATGACGCTTACAAAGAGCGCCTGAGTAAACTACATAGGCATGTATAAAGTATTATTTCATTTTATTAGGTTGCAACTTTTTTATCAAAAAACTCAACGATAGATTTTATCTATCGTTATGATAGATTCAATCAACTTTACTTGGCTACATAGAGCTATCATAATGGTTTCATCTTAACGAGTTAAGCCAAGTAACCGCTTGTCTTAATATTGCCTTACTGAATAAAAAACCACTACAGGATTTAATTATGTTTACTGATATTACTGGTCAAAACGTTCCTACTGTTACCTTTCCAATCATAACTGATGACACATGGGGCACTCGTAATTACGACGATATTTTTGCTAACAAAACCGTGGTGGTGTTTTCATTGCCTGGGGCTTTTACTCCAACCTGTTCATCTTCTCACTTACCACGTTATAACGAATTGGCCACTAAGTTTTTTGCCAATGGTGTTGATGAAATAGTGTGTATTTCAGTAAACGATACTTTTGTGATGAATGCTTGGGCAAAAGCTCAAGACGCGGATAATATTAGTTTCATTCCTGATGGCAATGGCGAATTTACTGAAGGCATGGGACTATTGGTAGATAAAGCAGCAATAGGCTTTGGCAAACGTAGCTGGCGTTATGCCATGTTAGTTAAAAATGGCGTTATTGAAAAAATGTTTATTGAACCTGATTTACCGGGTGATCCCTTTGAAGTATCAGATGCCGATACCATGCTTAACTTCATTAATCCTGAAGCAGCCCAAAGTACTGAAATAGCCATCTTTACCAAGCATGACTGTTCTCACTGTAGCAAAGCTAAAGCTTTATTAGCAGAAAAAGGCTTACAGTATGAAGAATTAGTACTGGGTAAAGATACGACAATAAGTGCCATGCGTGCTATTTCACATGCAGACACTACCCCACAAATATTTATTGATGGTAAGCATATTGGTGGTAATGATGAGTTAACTAAATACTTTAGCTAATTACCTATTCAGGTGACTGATCTAGTTCTCCTCAGTTCTACACAATAAAAAACACAATAATGATATACTATCGTTATTGTGTTTTTTATATCCTCTGCTTACGTATTTAAAATGAGTAGAGAGGTTACTTTTGGAATAGATGATGGATAACCAGCCCTACAACCCGCTTCATGGTGTAACACTTAAAACGATTGTTAGTGAGCTAGAAGCCCACTTTGGCTTTGAGACGTTAGGAAAAACCATAAAAATAAAGTGCTTTACTGACAATCCAAGTATTCAATCTAGCTTAAAATTTTTACGTAAAACACCTTGGGCTAGAGAGAAGGTTGAGCAACTGTATATTAAAAATAAAAACAAAATCCATCACTAAATTAGGGATTGGTATAACATACTCGTTTTACTCAGTAAAAAGCCTAAACCATTCACCTTCACTTTATAAATAAGCTTATTATGTCATCAGCTACTCAATATATTTTAACTTGGCAATGCCCAGATAACAGCGGCGTTTTAGCCAAAGTATCACAAAGCCTCTTTTCGCATGGCGCTTTTATTACCGAAACGTCCCAATACAGTGATCCTTACAGTGACACCTTTTTTTCACGTATTGCTTTTGATGATAGAAATTTAACCGTTTCAAGTCATGAATTTATTGAAGCACTGAACGTTTTAGCTAAACCACTCGCCATGCAATATCAATTACGTAAACGTGATGATGTCCCTAATATAATGATAGCCGTGTCTAAGGATGATCATTGTTTAGTGTCTTTATTAACAAAATTCAAGTCGGGTGCATTACCAATAAACATTGTTGCTGTTATATCAAATCATCAAAATTGCCAAGCATTGACCGAGTGGCATAATATTCCCTTTTATCACTTACCTATAACGGCTGAAACTAAACAGCGTCAAGAAGCACAAATTACCACCTTAATGAGTGAACTTGATGTCGATTTATTAGTATTAGCGCGCTATATGCAGATACTCTCTAATGATTTGTGCAAAGCGCTTGAAGGTAAAGCGATCAATATACATCACTCCTTCTTACCCAGTTTCAAAGGTGCTCGCCCCTATCATCAGGCTCACGCACGCGGGGTAAAAGTTATCGGAGCAACCGCCCATTACGTTACAGCGAATCTTGATGAAGGACCCATTATCGCTCAGGAAGTAAAACCGATAAATCATACCTTTACCATAGAGCAAATGGTACATATGGGGCACGACTTAGAGGCAACAGCACTGAGTCATGCGGTCAGGATCCATGCCGAGCAACGTGTTTGTTTAAATGGTGATAAAACGGTTATTTTAGTCTAAAAGAGATAGCGGGGTTAATTATCTTTGAGATGAGAGTGCTTATCGTGAGCTGCATTTAATGAGCATCGTTTAATGAGATAGCGGCAACTTCATCGGTTTACATAAAAACGTTTTATTATGTGCTACACGCGCACAATCTTTGCAAGCAAAACGAGGCTTATCTACAATGCGAGCCAATTCATACACTCTCTTTTCAATTTCCTTTTTTTTCCATTTACATAAAGTTCTCGCCATGCGTTCAACGCTACTATGCAGATTCCTATATTAGAATCTTAGCACAAAGATAATTTTTTCAGCCACACCCACTACTTTTAGTGAGTAAAATAAGCTCCTACTCCACACTGAGTAGAAACTTATTATCTTATCTTATACCATTAATCCCATTAATTATGTGTTCATTTCTACTTGCTAAAATCACCCATTACATTGTTATTTTTTAACAATTAGAACAACGAGTATTAAAATAAATACCTCGTACTTGGCAATTTTTCCTACGGTTAAAATAGACCAACTAATTAGCGGAACTGGTATTACTTATCAATTCAGAGCTTTTTAAACTTCATACGCTTTACGTAATTGCTTAGCGGCCTGCACCATGTTTTCTAATGCTAACTTAGTTTCTTTCCATGATCTTGTTTTTAAACCGCAATCTGGATTGACCCATAGGCGCTCTACTGGAATATGCTTTTTCGCCTTACCAATTAAGTTCACCATCCAATCCACTTCTGGCACATTGGGGGTATGAATATCATAAACCCCAGGCCCTAAGTCATTTGGATAAGCTTGCTCATTAAAAGCATCAAGCAAAGCCATGTTTGAGCGTGATGTTTCCACGGTCAACACATCGGCATCAAGAGAAATGATAGCGGGTAAAATGTCATTAAATTCTGAATAACACATGTGACTGTGAATTTGTATGACTGCAGGTGCTTTTGCTGCGGATAAACAAAAGGATGCCGTTGCCCAATTAAGATAAGCTTGCCATTGGCTTTTCTTTACTGGCATGCCTTCACGTATTGCTGGCTCATCGATCTGAATGATTTGTGTGCCGCTATCAATTAAATCAACCACTTCATCGCTAATAGCCAGTGCTATTTGATTAGCCACTTGCTCACGTGATATATCATCACGCACAAACGACCAACATAAAATAGTAATAGGGCCTGTCAACATGGCTTTAACGGGTTTAGTTGTTAAAGATTGTGCAAAGCGAGTCCATTCAACCGTCATGGGTTTTTTTCGGCTTATATCACCAAAGATAATTGGCGGTTTAACACAACGAGAGCCATAACTTTGAACCCAAGCAAACTGTGTAAAAGCAACGCCATCAAGTAATTCACCAAAATACTCGACCATGTCATTACGCTCAGCTTCTCCATGAACAAGTACATCTAAGCCAATCTCTTCTTGTCGAGTGATGGTATCGCGAATTTCATCTTGAATAAGACGCGTATACTGCTCATCGGTAATTTCATTTCGGCGCCACTTAGCACGTGTATCGCGAATATCCCCCGTTTGCGGAAAAGATCCTATGGTTGTGGTTGGTAAAATAGGTAAATTAAGCTTTGCTTGTTGAGCCGCTTTACGCACTTCAAAGCGTTCTTTACGCACAAAGTCTGCTGCTGTTAATGCATCAACACGCTGCTGTACTTCTTTATTATTAATGCGTGTTGAGGTAAAACGCGCTAGTGCTGCACTTGAATAGTCTTTGATCTCAGCTATATTTCCATCGACCAAGGCTTTTTTAAGCAAGCTTAATTCTTGGCATTTTTGCTTGGCAAAGGCTAACCATGATTTAAATTCTGCATCCAACTTACTTTCTTGCTCTAAATCCACGGGTGAATGTAATAATGAACAAGAAGGCGCCAGCCATAAACGATCACCGAGACTTTTATATAGTGGTTTAAGCTGTTTATACACGGCAACTAAATCTGTTTTCCAAACATTTCGGCCACTGATAACACCTAAGGAAATAATCCAGTCACTAGGTAAGCACTCAATAAATTTTTCAACATGCGTTTTTTCAGCCACCGTATCGAGATGCAGTCCATCAAAATCTAAGTTTTTAATTAAATCGATATGATGATCAATTGAGGCAAAGTAACTGGTTAATAGGACTTTCAGCTGACCTTTATTTAATTTTTGATAGGCTTGGCTAAACGCTTGTTGCCACTCATCATCTAACTCAAGCCCTAGCACTGGCTCATCAAGCTGTAACCACGGTACTCCCGCATCTGATAACTGCGTTAATACGGCTTGATAACGTATTAATAACGCGGGTAATAACGCTAATTTTGTTTCACTGCCCGTAAGGCTTAAATAAAGGTAGCTGATTGGCCCCAGTAAGACCACTTTGCGTTTATCGGTAATGGCTTGTGCTTCCTGAAAGTGCGCAAGTAAATTTTCGGTATTAACAACGCTATCATTGGCTAATAATGCGGTACTTAATTCAGGCACAATATAATGATAATTAGTATTAAACCACTTAGTCATATCACTGGCAGCACATTCACAGCCTGATGGCGCTTGACCACGGCCAATACGAAATTCAAGATCTAAGGCGTTTAGTTTGCTGTTATGAACCGTACCGAGCTCTTTATGGTTGTCGGTATTCTCCTCCGTATTATGATGATGACTATGCTCTTTAGCCGTAAATCGTTGTGGCGCTAATCCCAGCAGTAGCGTAGTGTTTAAGACATGATCATAATGGGCAAAATCTCCTATTGGTAACCATTCAACTCCCGCGTCTTGTTGGATCTGCCAATTTTTCTGACGACGGACTTGGCATTCAGTTAAGAAATCAGCTTGTGATAACTCGCCACGCCAGTACTTTTCTAAAGAAAACTTGAGTTCGCGCTTTGCGCCAATACGGGGGAAACCTAAATTGTGAATTTGCATGATTACTCCAAATAATTGATTACTTGCAGCGCTAAGTACTGCAAAAAATAATTTAGCTATAAATGATTAAAAAAATTCTAAAAGTCATTCATTCGGTATGAATAAAGCGACGAGACCGAAACTAAACACAGGGACCAAAAAAAACAAATGGACGTCTAGACGTTTGAATGGTTATACTCTATAAAATTAGCTTTTAAGACAAGCGCAAATAATTCAACAAGGAGTTGAAATAAATTCATTATGTTCGAAATTAAACATTTAAAAACGCTAACAACTCTTGCCCGTACGGGAAATATTCGTAAAGCAGCAGAAGAGTTATTTAGTAGCCAATCGGCTTTATCACATCAAATAAAAGACTTAGAGCTACGTTTAAATACCCCATTATTTATTCGTAATACCTCCCCGGTTAAATTTACTGAAGCAGGAAAGCTACTACTTAATCTTGGCGAAGAAATATTACCCAAGATTAAACAAACAAATAGCGCATTAAAATCTCCAGCACTAACAACACACACCTTAAAAATAGCTATCGCCTGTCATGCCTGTTTTCAATGGTTACTACCCGTGACAACTCATTTTTCACAGCAAAACAATACCGTTGAACTTGAGTTTATTGATGAGAGTTTTGAAGTTAATAAGCAAAAAAACTACAGTGATGAGAAAGTAGACATTCTCTTTACCGATGAGAAGTTAGCGGATGAAAACCTCATTTATCAAGAGATTGGGCAGTTTGAGGTCCTAGCGATGCTGTCCCTCCAGCAAGCAGAAAAACAAGTTAGCTATTTTTCTTCAAAGGAAAAAACAAGCCCTTATTTATTGCCAGAGCACTTTAGCCAATTTACCTTGCTAACTTACCCTCTGCCGCCCGAGCAATTAGATATTTTTAAATTATTCTTAACGCCAGCAAAATGTAAACCAAATAAAGTAAAACAAGTCACTAACAGTCATGTTATGTTGCAAATGGTCTCAGCAAACATGGGGGTAGCGACATTGCCAGATTGGCTAGTGAGCAGCATAACTCAACAGTCGCTAATTCATTGTATGCGCTTAGGAGAAACAGGCATTCATAAAAAACTTTATGCCCGTTATGATAAAAATAGTAAGCAGTTAGACATGATAGAAAAACTCTTGCCTGAAGCGATCAAAGCGTTTGCTAAACTATGCAAGAATAACCAATAAATTATCGAGGTAACCATGTGGTATCAAACAGAACTAACATTAAGGGTAAGAAAGCGCGGATTTCACTTGATAACCGAAGAGGTACTAAGCCAGCTAACTGAATTAAACAAAGTTAACGGTGGGATCCTACATCTTTTTATAAAACACAGCTCTGCTTCCATTACCCTTAATGAAAATGCCGATCCGACCGTTCGTTCAGATATGGAAGCGCATTTTAATCACTTTGTGCCCGAAAGAGCGCCTTATTACCAACATACCTATGAGGGTGACGATGATATGCCCGCGCATATTAAGGCAAGTCTGCTTGGTAACAGCCTAAGCTTGCCAATTAGCCAAGGGCAATTAAATATTGGTATTTGGCAGGGAATTTATTTAGGTGAGCATAGAAACCATGCAGGAAATCGCACTATCGTTGCGACTATTAACGGCGAATAAATACAATATTAGGTAGGAAAAATTGAAAAAAATACTAGGGGTTGTTGATCTTTCGCGGTTAAATTTTGTTCGATCTAAAAGCGTTTTATTCGCGGCGAGTCGCGTGTAGCCTAGTCATTCTACGCAAACACGACTCAACAATGAAAAAAACGCTTTTAGCCGAATCTTTCAGACAGCGTTTATTGGTCATTTTTACGGCGTTATCACCTTTTTATGTGGAATAACCACATTACAAAGGCTCTGCCTTGTATAAATACCCAACAATTCGCT
>JBAHZW010000160.1:0-91674 GCA_037132835.1 Colwellia sp.
ATCAACGCCATTAAATCGCCTTTACCTTGACAAATCAGCCTGTCATTTTAGTTTGGCCGTGCACACCATCAGCGGTATTTTACCTTGTCAAAAAATCACAATAACGCATCAAGAGTCTATTGATTAGGATCAGATCATAAAATTTCAATTAAGTTCAAAATATTTTCATTATCTGATTTTTTTATGAAATTCGCGTCCCCATTTTGACTTCTTTAGGCTAAAGGGTATTTAATCTAGCCAATTATTGCTAACCTTCACGGTTGAAAAGCAATGTCTCATATCACTTAATTCATAACCTAGCCTAAGTAAAAAACCTATGACAATTGAACAAACACCCCCTAACACCAAAAAATTGAACTTAACTAGCCGTATTGTTATCGGTATGGTTGCTGGTATTTTATTAGGCTCATTCTTACAGTGGTTGATGCCAAATGGCTCTGATAAAGTGATCAACCTCTACTTATTTGAACTTTCGCTAAAAGGCTTTCTTGTCGACGGTATATTAGAAATCTTAGGACAGGTTTTTATGGCCAGTTTACGTATGTTGGTGGTGCCTTTAGTGTTTGTTTCCTTAGTGTGTGGCGTCTGTTCATTAAAGGACACGAGTGCACTCGGTCGCATCGGTGGTAAGGCTCTTGCTTTGTACCTCGCGACCACCGCCATTGCTATTAGTTTCGCCATATTTGTTGCATTAATTATTGCCCCTGGAGAAGGCGTTGAGATGGTAACTAACAGTAACTTTAGCAGTAATGAAGCCCCTTCTTTGGCCCAAGTTATTATTCAGATGTTTCCTACCAACCCTTTCGAATCATTCGCAAAGGGAAATATGTTACAAGTGATTGTTTTTGCCTTACTGTTCGGTATTGCTATCGCCCTTTCAGGAAAGTCTGGTGAGCGTATTGCAACTTTCTTTGAAGATTTAAGTGTTGTTGTTATGCGTCTGGTAACAATTCTAATGAATATAGCACCTTATGGTGTTTTTGCATTATTGGCAACCCTCTTTACTACCGTGCCTTTGGCTACCTTCGGTAATTTAATCGTTTATTTCTTAGTTGTGTTATTTGTACTTATTATCCACGCTTTGTTTACCTATCCGGTTATTTTAAAGTTATTCACCGGTTTAAACCCACTAATGTTTTTAAAAAAAATGCGCACCACTGCTATTTTTGCTTTCTCTACGGCCAGCTCTAACGCAACAATCCCTGTTACTTTAGAAACAGTAACCAAGAAGATGGGGGTTAAAAACTCCATTGCTTCTTTTACGGTACCACTTGGCGCAACCATTAACATGGACGGCACAGCAATCATGCAGGGCGTGGCTACTGTTTTTATTGCTCAAGTTTATAGCCAAGATTTAACGTTAGCTGATTACTTAATCGTTGTTCTTACCGCAACACTTGCTTCTATAGGCACTGCGGGTGTTCCTGGCGTTGGCTTAATTATGCTCGCTATGGTGTTAGATCAAGTAGGATTACCCACTGCAGGTATAGGTCTTATTATGGGTGTTGATAGATTACTTGATATGACACGTACCGCGGTTAATGTTACCGGAGACTCTATGGTAAGCATTGTCGTTGCTAAGAGTGAGAAGCAATTTGACCATGACATGTTCCTAGATCCAAATGCAGGTCACAGCATTGAAGAGATCAACTTTAAGCACTTAAAATAAGTAAACTGAACATAACATAATTAAGCTATAAAAAAGCCTTACTGAATTAATTCAATAAGGCTTTTTTCTTAATGACCATTGAGTGAGTTGACTGATTAATCAGTGAATAAACCGTGACTAACTTGGAAAAATATTATTACGTTGTAATAATTTCCCTAGAAAATTTTCAGCTGATAATGACGCGGCTTTAGAAAATTTTTCAGCTAGACCTTTTTTCATTTCATATTTAATAGCGACCACTTTATGACTTTTACTTTTTGCTTGTAAATAATCATCACTGGTTTGAATACTATCGACTAAACCCAGCCCTAGCGCTGTGGTACCGAACCAATGTTCACCTGTTGCCACTTTTGCTATATCTAAACTGGGTCGGTGTTCACTAACAAAGTTTTTAAATAATATATGGGTTTCTTCTAGTTCTTCAATAAATTTTTCTTTCCCTTTTTTAGTATTCTCACCAAACATGGTCACCGTGCGCTTAAATTCACCGGCAGTAAATTGTTCAAATTCAATATTGTGCTTTTTTAACAGCTTATTAAAGTTAGGTACTTGGGCAATAACACCAATAGAGCCAACAATAGCAAAAGGCGCTGCGATTATGGTATTTGCTACACACGCCATCATATAACCACCACTGGCGGCAACCTTATCAACAGCAACCGTTAGCGGGATATTTTGTTGACGAATACGATCAAGTTGTGAAGATGCCAAACCATAGCCATGCACCATACCGCCGCCGCTCTCTAAACGTACGAATACTTCATCTTCCGGTTTTGCTACCGAAAGTATTGCAGTGACCTCTTCACGGAGTGAACTCACTTCTTTGGCATCAATACTGCCGTTAAAATCGACAACAAAAACATGTGCTTTACTGGCGGGTTTATCTTCGCCCGCTTTCGCTGATTTTTTATCAGCCTTGGCTTGCTCTTTTGCTTGCTTTTTATCTGCTTTTTCTTTTTCTTTACATTCTTCTTTCGTTAATAAAGCGTGAATCATATCTTCTTCAGTGTCAGTAAACTGCTCTGATAAGTCGGTGATATCAAGCTCACCTTTTTTGTGCTGTTGTTTCATGGCAGCGCCAGCAATGGCAATAATAATAGCAATAACAGCCAAAACAAAGGTAACTGTTTTTGCTAAAAACATACCGTAGTCGTATAAAAATTCCAAGAGTGCTCCTAAGGTGTAATGATAAAAAATAATTGCCCTGATTCTACACTATTTTTTAACATTGCAAACCCTGTAAAAAGAGCAATTTTTGCCAATAAAAAAGCGCTCAGATGAGCGCTTTGTTTAATACCGCGGCAATGCTATTGAACAACGTCTGTGTTTGTCACAGTAATTTGTTGTCCCATGGCAGCAAAGAAACCCGCGACCTGTCCTTGCATTTCTAGAGTAACGGCTGCATTTTTCTCTGCATCGGGTGCTTCTGGGAGCGCTGCTGTTGTCAAAATAGAGCTATGATGACCATAAAGGAAGCTCACCGCGCCTGAGCCTGCTGCCGTTGAGCTAACACTTGGCAAACCTAACAAGCTTATAGCGCCTGCAGTGCCAGCCATGGTTGACGTTGTCACCGTATTAGGGATCACTTGATCTGAGCAATTATCAGTAAGTAATATATCTGCACAAGCAACACCATTACCGACAACTTGCATTAAGTGTGTTGGTGTCTCTGTACTCGCCACAATTTCAGCATAGTTAGCTGGATCGCCACTATCAATGACCGTTTGTGCGGCAAAAGTAAACGCACTAAATATGCCATCAATTGCTGCTGCTTGCTCTGCGGTTAATGCGGCATAAAACGTCAAATAGGCTACGACTAACTCGGCTTCCGTTGCGGTTGAAGCACCGTTAGCACCCACTGGGTACATAGCATCAACCATGGCTTTAAAGTCCGCTGAAGCGCTATAAGTTAAGCTGGATTTTATTATATTGCTAAAGGCACCAGACTCCATTAAGAAATGAGCAATCATAACACCCGGCATAGCTTGTGAGTTAGCGGCAATTGAAAAATACGGGTCAATGGCATCGTTAAGTGGTGTATTCGCTAAGGCAACTAAATTAATACCCGCAATAGCACCTAATGAATGACCTAAAAAGTGTACCTGAGTGCCATCAATATCTGCACCAACTACCGCGTTCAAGGCTAAACGTAGCCCTAACATATCACTTGTGGATTGACGTAAATTATCACGTGTCGTTAACAAGCTCGCTAAGTTCATATAATGGGTTGCAGAAACGGTTGAAGCATTAATATCATCCACACCATTATTATCTAAATCAAAACCTCGACTACCGTGTAAAGGGTGATCAATAGCGACTGTAGCAAAGCCAAAGGCAGATAACACACCAGAAAGCGCTAACATGTCTTCTTTTTTAGACGTGATGCCATGTTGTAATATAACCACTGGCCAGCCGTTAGCAGGCATTTCAGTTAACGCTGGTAGACCAAAACCGTCACGTACTGCATCCGTTGTTGACGAAATATTTGGAGTGGTCATTTGCACCTCAAGCAGAGAGGGATCAGTAATCCATGGAATATCACTTAACTCTGAAGCTTTAGGGACTGGGTTATATTTTGTTAGGTTACGCTCTACGTCTAAGTCCATCACAGAGCTTAAATCACGTAAACCAACCGCCATACAAGTAGCATCAGCTTCGTCAAGTGGACCTTCGGGTATCGCATCGGGATTAGCTTCCGCTAAACCTGCGAGCATAACACCTGAATCACATAACGCATGCCACCAATCGGTCACTGGCGCCATTGGATCCTCCATCGAAGGTACACCTAAATAATAAGGTAGGGTAACACTGCCGCTCAACAAGTTAGTAGTAGAGTAAAGTGCCACTGACGCATCGGATAACTCAAGACCTTGCATGGCAAAGGCTTGTGCAACTGAAATAGTAGTATCCGTAACCGTAATAACCGGCGGTAATCCACCTGCAACTAGTGGCGCTGCTAGTAAACTTTTAATGGTAAATAATACATCAGTGGTAGATTGGGTAGTCATAGCAAAGGTATAAATCAAGCTCTCTTTATCCGCACCATAAGCAACAATAGCACCTTCAAAACTGTTTATTATAGTTTGTAATAATAACTGACTATCCGTAGCCAGTGGATCCGTGGCGATATCTTGACGTACTAGATCATACGTTATTGAAGCACCAATTGACTTACCATAATTATCTTTAAGATTATCGGTTAAGGCGATAATATAACTCGTTTTAGCTTTAAATGGTTTTAGTGGCACAATGGCAATACCATCCCCCGATGCTTGGGCAATAAAGTCAATACCAAAGGTTAGTTCAGCCACTACTTTACAGGCTAAGCCAAGTGCTAAATCGGTACAGTTACTATTACTGCTATCACCCCCCATTAAGGTCTCATAGATTTTTACCGAGGCGGCATCCTTGACACTGGCAGCATCTAAGGACATATCGGTAGGGAAATCTACTTCAAGCACAAAAGGGGTAGTGGTAGACCAACCATCAAGTGCCGACATAGCTACCGCGGGATCACTAGCATCGCTGGCATCCTCAGTCGGTAGGTTTAAGGTACCATCTGTGGTACCAGAGAAAAGTAGATCGTTTGGAATAGATAAAAGCGGTTCAGCTGCACCTGGGTCAAATACTATTCGTGCAATAGAGGTAATAGCAGAGCCATTGTCAACAACTTCGTTTTGTACGTCTTCTATGGTTTCACTATCACAAGCACTTAAACCAACGGCACTAATGATAGTAAGAATGAGCGCGAGATTTTTCATATTATATTCCTCATTGCTTAAATTTTTATTATGTATTTTTGTTATAGTTATTTTAGCTTTAGAATTCAAACTAACGTTTGAAAAACTAAATATACCCGCTAAAGTTAACTCAAGATCTGGCAAGGTGCTAGTTATTTTTTACTTTATTTCTAAAAATATTAATGATATGTCACTTTTTTCTCGTCAATGAAAATGCCAGCGCGTAGAATAGGCGAGCATTTTTATCACTCACAGTAATAAGATCCTAAGATGTTTAATTATTCAACAAAAGACGCCAGTTTAAGCAATAAGACAATTCTAGTAACGGGTGCCGGTGCCGGTATAGGCCGCACTGCCGCACTAAGTTACGCCAAACTTGGTGCTACTGTTATTCTGCTGGGGAAAACGGTTAGTAAACTAGAAGCTGTATATGATGAAATCATTGCGCTAGGCTTACCTGAGCCAGCCATTATTCCCCTCAACTTAAAAGGCGCAACTAAACAAAATTATATTGATATGTCTTCGACAATTGCTAGTCAGTTCGGGCACTTAGATGGCGCTTTACTGAATGCTTCCATGTTAGGAGAGCTAACACCCTTTACGCACATTCATGAGCAAATTTTTAATGATGTAATGCAAGTGAATGTCACCGCGCAATATTTATTAGCTCAGGCATTAATACCCATACTATTATTAGCACCTAAGGCTTCTTTGATTTTCACTTCATCGGGGGTGGGTAATAAAGGCCGTGCCTACTGGGGAGCTTATAGCATATCTAAATTTGCCACCGAAGGTATGATGCAAGTCATTGCTGATGAGTATGATAAATCAAGTTTACGTACAAACGCAATAAACCCTGGAGCAACCAACACTAACATGCGCTCTTGTGCTTTTCCGGCAGAAGATAAAACGACGATTGCCCGTCCTGAAGATATTATGCCGTTATATATTTATTTAATGACTGATGACAGTATCGCCATAAATGGTCAAACACTAAAAGCGCAGTAATACCATTCTGCTATTGTAGGTGGTCTGTTTTATGCGTAGGAAAAACAGAAAAAGGCAAGCTTAGATAAGCTTGCCTTTTTTATGCTCGCTTTTAAAAATACACATTCAATATAATACCAACCCCACTGACTAGGTGATCCTTTTCCCTACGGTTAAAGTAGATCACCTAATGAATGGCATGGGCTATAGCCGCATTATTTACGTAAATGTCTTCTTAAAATTTTACCCACATTGCTTTTAGGTAATTCTTTTCGAAACTCGACAAGTTTGGGTATTTTATAACTCGTCAGGTATTCACGACAATGCTTAATCAACGTAGCTTCATCCAAGCTATCCGTTTTACTTACCACAAATATTTTTATGAGTTCTCCTGAGATTTCATGTGGAATACCAATAGCTGCCGCTTCAAGTACGTCATCATGCATCACTAAGACTTCTTCAATTTCATTTGGGTAAACGTTAAAACCCGAAACGATAATAATATCTTTTTTACGATCGACGATGGTGAAGTGACCTTTATCATTCATAGTGCCAATATCGCCAGTAGCAAACCAGCCATCTTTTAAAACTTCATCCGTCGCTTGCTGGCATTTGTAATAACCTAACATTACCTGAGGGCCTTTTACCCATATTTCCCCTGATTCACCTAGCTTGGCTTCGCTGCCATCATCACGCATGAGTTTAACATCTGTGGAAGAGGCAGGAACGCCGATACTACCGTCATATTCCGCAAGGTTATACGGACTTATACTGACTAACGGCGCACATTCTGTTAAGCCATAGCCTTCTAACAATTGGGTATCGGTAACTCTATGCCAATGTTCGGCTACGGGGCGCTGTACCGCCATACCGCCACCTAATGATATTTTTAATTTACTAAAATCAAGATCACTAAAGCCAGGGGTGTTTAGCAAACCGTTAAATAAGGTATTGACTCCCGTAATAGCCGTAAAGGGGTACTTTGATAATTCTTTGACAAAGTTGGGCATATCCCTTGGGTTGGTAATCAATAAATTGGTTCCACCCAAGGTGAAAAAAGTTAAGCAATTAGCCGTTAACGCAAAAATATGGTAAAGCGGTAAAGCCGTTACAACCAATTCCTCACCTTCTTTCAACATTGGGTTAATGGCGGCTTTGGCCTGTAATAAATTTGCCACCATATTTCGGTGAGTTAGCATGGCTCCTTTAGAGGGACCCGTTGTTCCGCCAGTATACTGCAAAAAAGCGAGGTCTTTACCGCACAATGGTACCGGTGATAATTTAAGCGCTAAACCTCGAGTTAAAGCCGTATTAAAACGAACGGCCTTTGGCAGGTTAAAAGCGGGTACCATTTTTTTAACATACTTGATCACACAATTGACTATAGTCCCTTTAATTAAGCCTAAACGATCACCAAGTGATGTCATAATCACATGTTCTACTGCGGTATTATCAATTATTTTATCAAGGGTGTTGGCAAAATTCTCAATAATTAGCATGGCTTTTGTATCAGAGTCTTTTAACTGATGTTCAAGCTCACGAGCAGTATAAAGTGGATTAACGTTCACCACGGTGAGACCCGCTATTAATGCGCCAAATAATGCGATGGGGTACTGCAAACAGTTAGGGACCATGATGGCAAATTTATCGCCTTTCTTTAAGCCTAAATCTTGTTGCAAATAAGCGGCAAAAGCGTTTGCTTGCACTGACAACTCTTCATAAGTAATAGATGCGCCCATGTTGATGAAAGCGACTTTATCACTAAATTGAGTCGAATATTTTGTGAACATGGCTACAATAGATGAATATTTATCGGCATCAATTTCGAACGGAACATCGCTAGGGTAACTTTTTTCTAACCAAATTTTATCCACAATAACTTTCCTCAATAGGTAATTATGTTGTTATTCAACCTGAACCTTGGATAATGAACTTTATAACGCTATGAAATTTAGATAGTAAACCATATATTTCGCATAATGGTGATAGCTTTATTGTAATACATTGTTTATTCAAAATTTAGGCTGTTTATTATAGTATTTATTTATTTTTAACAACATTTGTTGGTAATATTATTTTTGAACAACTGTTTTATCAAAATTTTCATCATTGTGCCAGTAATTTTAAACGCTTGTTTGAATTTTGTTAATAAAATGGTCAATTAAGGTCAAAAATGCCTTCGGCTGCTCCATATGTACATGATGCCCACCGACAAGTTTATTAATCGTTAAGTTATCAACATGATCAGCAAAACGTTTCAGTCCTGCTGTCACCATGGTCATTCCCTGATCACCATATATTAGCTGTACCGGACATTTAATATCACGATACAGTTGTTCTCCTTGCAATTGACTTAAGCGATAGGGAGAAACGGTACGTAAGCGTTGATCCGAACGCCAATGATATAAGACTCTGTCATGATCAGATCCTAAAATATTATTTTGCTCAAGCTGAACCGTTATAAGGGATCTTTGTACAATACGTTTTGCATTTTCAACAGCTAGGTCGGATGCATACATACGGGCTTTCACCGCTGAGTCTTCCGTAAATTTTCGAGCAAGCTTAGCTGGCTTTAAACGGCTCAATACCCCTTGGCGTAGCTGATTCGTTGTTTGTTCTATCGGCGCACAGATAAAACCAAAAGAGTCGATTAAGGTCAATGATTTTACTTTTTCAGGGAAAGCAGCCGCAAATGCACTTGCAATCATAGCGCCCATAGAGTGAGCAACAATATCTATTTGTTGCCAGTTATTCAGTGAAAATAAAGCGACTAAATCACTGACATAATCAAAAAAATGGTAATGAGCACCCACACTGCGATGCTCTGAATGACCATGTCCTGGCCAGTCTAGCGCAATAAATCGCCTATTGGGCAACAACTGACTTTCTTGCGTTAGTTGCTGCATTAAGGGTAAAAAGCTCGCCGCATTGTCTAAGTATCCATGCAAACATAACACGGGTTGATATGCTGCATTTCCACAGCTAAGGGCGGCAAGCTTGATATCATCAAGTTGATAACAAATCTCTTCAACTTGAGACACGTCATTGTTTTTTGTACTGCTCATAAAGTTAAATTATACTTTTTTATTCGCTTTGATCAGCGAGTAAAGTGCAACGATGGCCAATACGCACCATAAAAGTACCCAAATAAATTCAGGTATCATTGTCATTGATGCTAAAGCAGCACCATCACCCAAATTTCGACCATCAAATAAATAGGTTGGGCTAAATAAGCTGTTTAATAAAATAGTTAAGCCAAAGAATTTTATTAATATTTGCAGCGTGTGTAAGCGACGCATTTTAATGATAAAAACAAACATAACCACTAAGCTTGATAAGATGATAATAGTCAGTATATCTCTCGCTAAAAAAACAAGAGAAGCCAGTAGTAAAAGGATCATTAAACCCGAAAAAATCTGCGCGTTACGCTGATGACTCTTCGCTAATTTAAAGAGTAACCAGCCCCAAACGGTTGCGCCAGCATATCCAGCGAAGCTAATAATAAAACTAATTCCCCCTCGGCTAGTGCAAAGTCCAGAGCCATTAGGAAATAATTGTATACGAATAATTTCTCCACCCGTTAGTAGCGCGGCAATACCATGGCTTATTTCATGAAAGTATGTTTCCAACCAGTTAAGGGGAATAGAAACGATGGGGATTTGCCTGATGACAACCGCAGCGATTAAGAGAAAATATAATTGATATTTTTGCCAAAAACTGGCGGTGCTACTTTGCGAACTCGTTGACATAATTTGCTTCTATTGCTTGGGGATAGACACTTAACGGCTAATTAAATGATACTTAAAAGGTACTTAAAAGAGCGTTATTTACCGGGCAGTTTTTTCCAAGAAATGGTATCTCGAACGTACACTGGCTGAGCATGTTCTGCAGATACCCCCTGCCCTTGTGCTAATTTCACCTTACCAATGGCTAGCATAGCTGCGGCACTCGGAAATAATATATCAGGACTGCCTTTATTGATTCTTAATGCTGACAATGGCTCAGCTAGTTTTTCACTTAACTTTTCAGAGTACGCATCCCATCCCGTGCCAACAGCATAGAAGGGCTCGGTTACAACAGGTGACAGGTGTTGTGCTAACTGCTCAGGTGGGGTAACCGCTTCGGCTTGTAATGCTTGCATAATATTATTGTCATCAAGCACAAAATAGCCATTATAAACCTCGGTCATACGTGCATCTATTGCTGCGATAACGCGTTTTTCACCTTGTTCATTATAAGCCAACTGTGCCATAGCCTGTAAGCTAGAAACGCCCACTACGGGTAAGTTTGCTGAAAACGCTAAGCCTTGTGCTACGCCAACACCAATACGAACACCGGTAAAACTGCCTGGCCCTTGACCAAAAATCAAACCATCAAGCTCAGACAGCTTAATATTGGCCTCATGAAGGACTTTATCTACCATAGGCAATAAATGCAAACTATGGGACTGAGGACAAAGCTCAAAACGAGAAAAAAACTTACCATTCGCTTGTAGAGCGACAGAACAAGCTTCTGTAGAGGCATCGAGAGCCAAATAATTCAAAATAGTTACCTATTAAATCAGGGGTTGTTGAACATTCATTTTAAACGTTATCCGAATTAAATGCTTTTTTACTCGTGGCACTAGGACTGATGCATTATTTTACGATAAAATGCGCTTTACCACAGAGAGAAAGAAGCCGATGAACGGCTCTGTAAATTTAAATAATTTCAACTAAATCAATAATAAAGGTTACCGCTTGCCCAGCAAGTGGATGATTAAAGTCAACGGTGACTGAGTTACCATTGATTTCTTTAATCACGCCAGGTAACTCACCACCCGGTTGAGAAAAAGTAATGATGTTACCCACTTTAGCCGGTACTTCAACCGTGAATTTATCAACATCCATATAATGAATGTTGTCTGGATTTGACTCACCAAAGCCATCTTTTGCTGCAAGGGTAAATTCTTTTGAATCACCTGCTGACATACCGATAAGTTGTGCTTCAAAAGCGGCTGAAATGCTATTGTCACCCATGATGATTTTTGCGGGTTTATTATTTACTTTAGTGCTGTCCGCAGCCGAGCCATCACTTAATTTCATGGTAATATGAACAAGAATACTCGAGTCACTTTGGATCTGTGCTTGCGTTGAGTCGGTCATTATTCGCTCTCTACCTTACTTGAATTGCTTGTGTTAGTTGTACTCGCTTTTTTTTCTTCTTTGCTGTTATTGTCACTTGATTTTTTACCCGTAAAGGATTCTAAAATCATTAATGCCGCACCAATAAAAATAACCGAGTCAGCAATATTAAAAGCGGCAAAATGATAACCCGCCCAGTGAAAATCGAGAAAATCAATAACATAACCAAACAGCGCTCTATCAATTAAGTTCCCTACAGCACCACTTAAAATGAGTGCGAAAGAAATACCCAATAAACGTTGCTGTTTGGGTGTTTTTGCCATCCAAACAATGAATATAATACTGGCAATACTCGCAATGGCGGTAAAAAACCAACGCTGCCAGCCACCTTGGTCAGCAAGAAAACTAAATGCCGCCCCTTCATTATGAATGTAGTAAAGGTTAAAAAATGGCAACACTGACAGTGTTTCACGGTAATCAAATGTACTCGCCACCCAATACTTACTGACTTGATCAATAATCAAGCATAACAAAGTTAGCCATAACCAACGTAACCCTGTATTTTTAAATAGTTCTTTCAAAGGCAATAATCTCATCTATCAGTATTAAACAGACGATTACTCACATCCTAATCAATAAGGAGTAGGTAATCGTCTGTTTATTTTAGTAAAGTCATGCTAACTCAAGCCACTCACTTACCTTAAGCAAACTGTCTTATTTCACCTGCACCATCAATATTAGTGATACAACGACCACAAATTTCAGGGTGAGTTTCGCTGGTGCCTATATCGGTTGTTACATGCCAACAACGATCACATTTTTCACCGTCCGCTGGTGCAACCGCCAACCATAAACCCTCAACGTCTGTTTCTTGTGCCTTATCCGGTGCCGAAGAGACTGTTTCGATAGTCACTTTTGAAGTAATCAAGACAAAACGTAACTCATCACCTAATTGCACTAATTTATCCGATAACGTTTGGGTCGCATATAAAGTTATTTGCGCTTCAAGACCTTTACCAACAGTTTTATCTTTTCTTGCTTGCTCTAGGGCACGGTTAACTTCACTACGCACTAATAACAATGCTGACCAATAGTCGTTACCTAACGCAACATTTTCAGGCATTTTAGCTAAACCATCAAACCACACGCCAGTAAAGACAAACTCATCACGTTGACCGCTAACAGGTAGCGGCAATGCTTGCCAAATTTCTTGCGCGGTAAAAGATAAAATCGGTGCCATCCAAGCGGTCATTGCTTCAGCGATAAGGTACATCGCCGTTTGACATGAGCGGCGGGCATTAGAATCACTCTTAGAGGTATATTGTCTATCTTTGATAATATCTAGATAAAAACCACCCAGCTCATTAGTACAGAAATTCATCAACTTGTGCACTACCACATGGAATTCATATTCATCATAGGCCTTCACTATGTCCTCTTGTAAACGTGCAGCTTGATCAACAACCCAGCGGTCTAAAGCGACCATGTCATCAAAGGCAATCATGTGCTGTTCAGGTTCAAAACCGTTTAAGTTCGATAATAAGAAGCGCGAAGTATTACGAATACGGCGATAAGCATCGGCTTGGCGTTTAAATATCTCATCTGAGACCGTGATTTCTTGCGTATAGTTAACCGACGCAGTCCATAAACGTAAAATATCAGCGCCTAAATTATTGGTAATACTTGATGGTGTCACCACATTGCCTAATGACTTAGACATTTTATGACCTTTAACATCAACGGTAAACCCATGAGTAAGCACTTGCTTATATGGTGCTTTACCTGTCATGGCAACTGATGAAATCATTGATGACATAAACCAACCACGATGTTGATCAGAGCCTTCAAGGTATAAATCAGCAATACCATCAAATTCTTCACGGGCATTAATTACCGAGTAATGTGTAGTACCTGAGTCAAACCAGACATCTAAGGTATCGGGTACCTTGATAAAGTCTTGTGCATCATCACCAATAAGTTCACTGGCTTCCAAATCAAACCAAGCTTGAATGCCTGATTTCTCAACAAGTAATGCTACTTCTTCAATTAATTCAATGCTACGAGGGTGCAAAGCGCCAGTATCTTTATGAATAAAGAGTGCCATAGGCACACCCCAAGTACGTTGACGCGAAATACACCAATCAGGACGTCCTTCAACCATCGCTTCAATACGACGTTGACCCCAGTCAGGGATCCATTGTGTTTTTTCAATTTCATTTAATGAATCTTGACGTAAACCTTTTTTATCCATGCTGATAAACCACTGCGGCGTGGCACGGAAAATTAAGGGGGTTTTATGGCGCCAGCAATGAGGATAAGAATGGTCTAAGGCATGATGATGCATTAAGGCACCATTTTCTTTTAATAAGTCAACCACACTGGCATTGGCTTTAAAGACATGTTGGCCAGCAAATAATGGGGTATCTTCAAGATATACGCCGTTAGCACCCACTGGATTCGCAATTTCTAAATCATATATTTTGCCAACAACAAAATCGTCTACACCATGACCGGGCGCAGTATGAACACAACCAGTACCTGAATCCGTAGTAACATGGTCACCTAAAATAATCGGCACAGTAAAGTCATAAAATGGATGTTGGCAGGGAATTAATTCTAAATCACTTCCTTTGCAGAAACCTAATGCATGGTATTTATCAAGACCAAAACGATCCATACAAGATGTCACCAAGTCAGAAGCAATAATTAATCGTTGCTGTTTTCCTTCGACATCACATTGCACCAAGGTATATTCTACTTCAGGGTGAACGGATATCGCACGGTTGGCAGGAAGTGTCCACGGCGTAGTCGTCCAAATTACAATACTAATTTCACCCTCACCTTTATGGTCTTCTGGGTGAGAAAACTTATCAGCTACGCTGTCGTCGCTAAGAGTAAATTTCACATCAATAGCGGGAGATTGTTTATCTTTATATTCAACTTCAGCTTCGGCTAAAGACGAACCACAATCGGTACACCAATGCACAGGTTTAAACCCTTGATGCAAGTGACCCTTTTCAGCAATTTTACCTAACGAACGGATAATATTCGCTTCCGTACCAAAATCCATGGTTAAGTAGGGTTTGTCCCAATCAGCGAAAATACCTAAACGTTTGAAATCTTCTCGCTGACCATTAACTTGCTTAGCCGCATATTCACGACATTTTTCTCGAAAGACACTCGCAGAAACTTTATGACCGGGTTTACCTACTTTTTTCTCAACCATTAATTCAATCGGCAAGCCATGACAATCCCAACCGGGGACAAAGGGAGCGTTAAAGTCTGATAAGGTTTTTGATTTAACAATAATATCTTTTAATATTTTATTAACAGCATGCCCTAAATGAATATTGCCGTTGGCATAAGGAGGACCATCATGAAGAATAAATGACTTTTTACCCTTTTTGGCTGAACGAATTTTTCCATAAAGATCTTTCGCTGCCCATTCTTTGAGCATGTTAGGTTCACGATTAGCCATATTACCTTTCATCGCGAAAGAGGTGGCTGGCAAATTCAAGGTCTGTTTGTAATCACTCATTTAAATCATTATCCGTTTATGTGGCTGACAAATGTAATAAGTAGCTATAAATATCAACCAAGTTTATAACTGTTAAATTTAATTATGTATTTCTTTATTTTCTCAAATAAGCGCAAGTACTTTAAGCCAGTACTTTTTTTGCTTGTTCGCTGTCTTGATGAATCTGTGCGGTAAGTGCGGCAAGGCTGTCAAACTTTATGACTGAACGCAATTTTTTCTTTATAACAACTTCAATAGTTTGACCATATAGGTTTTCGTCAAAATCAAAAAGGTGTACTTCTAATTGCTTCCTAATGCCAGCAACTGTTGGTCGTGCGCCAATATTCGCAACACCTTTAAACTGCCCATAATGGGTGTTTACTAATACAGCAAAAACACCATTAAGGGGCGACACTCTTCTTTTCAGTAACACATTAGCCGTTGGAAAACCCAATTGTCGGCCTCGTTTATCGCCATGAAAAACGCGTCCCATTATCGAGTATTCTCGGCCTAACATCTGCTTAGCAGAAACGAGATCGTCATTTTCTAATGCTTGACGAATAACGGTTGAACTAATACGGCAGTCCGCCATGATATAAGTTTGCGTATCTGAAACATTAAAACCGTATGCTTCACCCGCTTTTCTCAGCATTGAATAATTACCCTGCCTATTTTTACCAAAATGGAAGTCGTCTCCCACAATCAGATGCTTAATTCCTAATTTTTTAACCAATAAACTCTCAATAAAGTACTGAGGACTTAGATTAGCAAATTGTGTATTAAAATTCACACAGATAAGCCTATCGACACCAAGACTAGCTATAAATTTATATTTATCACGTAGCCGACATAATCGTGCTGGTGCTGTTTCAGGTGAAAAGAATTCTTGTGGTTGAGGCTCAAAAACCAAAACAGCAGCCATACATTTTAATGCTTTTGCTTTGTTAACTAATGCTAAAATGACTTGCTGATGCCCTAAATGCACACCATCAAAATTACCAATAGTTAATACACAACCATGATCTTCTAATTGAATATTATGTATACCGCGAATTAACTGCATTAGCTGTTCTTCTGCCTTTTACTATCACACTTTATAGCTTAACCAAGTCATAAAGTAAGCCACTGACGAACCTCAACTTTGACATTCGTAGAAATAAATCGTCGAATTATATACCAGCAGACACGAACAATCAGTAGTTCCAGCACTTTTTTTACGCTTATTTATCTTCTTTTTGTATCTGATTTAGTACCTTGAAATCACTAAAACGTATACCTAATAAAATAATCATGACGAGGTAGGTGATAACCCCAGCCGCAACACACATGATAAGCTGTTGTATTTGTTCTGAAAAACCCATAACCAACCAGGTTTCAAAATCACTCGACAATAGATAAACTACACCTGCCATTACGCTGGCGCTAAACAATAGTTTCCCCATAAAAACCAGTGTATTAACAGGTAGTTCGTACACCCCTTGACTTTTTAAACCACGATATAACAGCCAGGCATTAAGGGTTGCCGAAAGTGTTGTTGCTATTGCTAAGCCAACATAACCAAAAAAGGGGGCAAGCATTAAATTAAAAACCATATTGGCAACCATCGCTTTAATGCCAATTTTCACTGGCGTTTTAGTGTCTTGTCGCGCGTAAAAGCCTGGCGCTAAAATTTTGATAAACATAAAACTGAGCAAGCCTGACAAGTAGGCAAATAGTGCCATTGATACCTGTAACACATCTTGTTGGCTAAACTCGCCGCGCATAAATAGCACCATAATAATGGGCTGTGCTAACACCATAAGCCCTGCCAATGCTGGCCAACCAAATAAACTAATGACACGAAGCCCCCAATCGATGGTGGCACTAAACTCAGTAGAGCTATTATTACTATGCAGCTTAGCTAAGCTTGGTAATATCACTGTTGCAATACCAATACCAAACAAGCCTAAAGGAAATTCAAGTAATCTATCCGCATAATAAAGCCAACTAATAGAGCCAGAGATTAAAAAGCTCGCAATCAGGGTATCCAATAATAAATTAATTTGTGTCACCGACACACCAAATAACGCGGGTATAATTAATTTTCGTATTTTTTTAACGCCTTCACTATGCCAAGCCCATTTAGGTTTAACCAACATACCTGCTCGGTACATGAAGGGGATTTGAAAAAGGAATTGAATAAAACCACCTAAAAATACACCCCATGCGAGGGCATGCGCTGGACTTTCGGTATAAGGAGCGGCATAAATTGCCATACTGATAATGGCGATATTGAGTAGTACCGGCGTAAAAGCCGCTACCGCAAAACGCCCCATGGTATTGAGCACGGCTCCAGAGAGCGCCGTAAAGCTGATAAACCATAAATAAGGGAAGGTTATGCTCAGTAGGTTACTTGCCAACGTAAACTTCTCTCCACCGGGAGCATCATTAAACCAATCAACAAACCAGCCAAAACCAAAAAGCATCACAAATAAAGGCGAGGCAAACATACCAAATAAAGTGACACCGGTAATTATCACCCCCAAAGTACCAGAAACTTGTGCAATCAATAAACGCGTTTGTTCATGCTTATTTGGACTGCCACTTTCCTTACTATTTTGTTCATCCTTGACCTGATACTCACTCAGCACAGGTACAAAAGCTTGGGCAAAAGCGCCTTCAGCAAAGAGTCTTCGTAAAAAGTTAGGGATTTTATTGGCAAATATAAATACATCGGCCATTGCCCCCGCGCCCATCACATTGGCAATAACCACATCACGTATTAAACCTAACACCCGAGAAATCAATGTCATAACACTGACAATCACCCCTGATTTAATTAACTTTTTACTCAAAAACACATCTCCATTTTGATAGCCATTGAATTAAACGGTTACTATCACTTAATACGAATTAATGCACAAAGAAAATGCACAAAATAAGGTAAAAATAAATAATGTCTATTATGTGATGATTTTAGCTATTTAAACAATGTATACTTACGCCTGTTCACAACATGTTTGTTCTATCGGCTCAAGTGTTAGTCGTAAACATCAACCATATTGTATTTGATTGCTTTTTTGGTTAATTTTTTATCCTTGATACTTAAATTAAACAATTAAACAATGAAAACATTTGACAACCAGCTAAAAAAAAGGCATATTTCGTCGCCTTAAATTTAAGCTTACAATCAATCTTTTAGGAGATCACCTTGGCTAACTCAAAGCAAGCTAAGAAGCGCGCAGGACAATCTGAAAAGCGCCGTCAACATAACGCAAGTCGTCGCTCAATGATGCGTACTTTACTTAAAAAAATACTATCAGCTATTGACGCTGGTGACAAAGAATTAGCAACGAAAGAATTAGCTGCTACAACACCGATTTTAGATCGTTACGCAAGTAAAGGTCTTATTCATAAAAACAAAGCAGCTCGCAGTAAGAGCCGTTTAAATGCCGCAATAAAAGCAATTTAGTTTTTGCTTTAACGGTATTTTTTATCGACGTTTATGAAATGATTTACATTTAGTTTATCTAGATAAATCATTTGAAAAACCGACTTAGGTCGGTTTTTTCATACCTGAAATTCAGCTTTCCTTGCTCATTAAAAGGTCTATTTTAACAAGTAAAAAACAATCCACGACTCGTGGGATTGGTATAATTCCTTGCTTTAAAATAGTTGGTTTTTAAAGTGAATGGTGCTTTTTATAACTCATATCGTATTTATTGCCCTTTTCTATTGCACTCACCGCGATTATTTTTTAGTCTCTAGGCAACCTATTTTATAGAGAGATCCTATGAAAGCACCAAAAACAACAAAAATTTCCGCCGTAATATTACTTACCTGTGCCACATTAACCGCCTGTAATAATGACGTTGAAAGTAATCTCAGTAAAGAAGATAACACGGCAAAGCCTGCTGAATATATTCATCACAAGAATAAAACAAAGCAAGCTGAATTACTTAAAGGTTTTGAAGATCGCCTGAACATATACAAAGAAGTAACCCTAAACGCTGATTTAAGCCATTTATCTACCAATCAAAAGAAGATGGTAGCTTTACTTATTGATGCCTCTAAAATCATGGATGACTTGTTTTGGCTACAGGCATACTCTCAAGATAAACAAAGTTTTTTAGCCAGTATTACGGATGTAAATGTCAGGCGTTTTGCTGAAATAAACTATGGTCCTTGGGATCGTCTTGATGGTAATAAAACGTTTTTAAGTCAAGCAAGAGAAAAAACACACGGCGCGGAATTTTATCCTTCGGATATGACTAAAGCAGAATTTGAACAAAGTGATTTTAGCGATAAAGAAGGACTTTATTCCATTGTTCGTCGTGATAATGAAGGTAAATTAATGAGTGTTGCTTACTCCGAAGTTTATCATGACAAAATAGACCGCTCCGCCGCAATTCTTGATAAAGCGGCAAAATTTGCAGACAACAAAGAGTTTGCTAATTACTTAACCATGCGCGCGCAAGCATTACGTACTGATGAGTATCAAGCCTCTGATTTCGCTTGGATGGATATGAAAAACAATCCTATTGATGTAGTTATTGGTCCTATTGAAAACTATGAAGATCAACTTTATGGCTACCGTGCTGCTTTTGAGTCCTATGTATTAATAAAAGACTTGGCTTGGAGTAAGAAACTGGCTAAATACGCAAAATTTTTACCTGAACTGCAAAAAGGCTTACCGGTACCCAAAATATATAAAGCCGAAGTGCCCGGCTCAGATGCTGACTTAAACGCCTACGATGTTATTTATTATGCAGGGCACTCTAATGCAGGCAGTAAAACAATTGCTATCAACTTGCCAAATGATGAAGAAGTTCAACTTAAAAAAGGCACCAGACGATTACAATTAAAAAATGCCATGCAAGCAAAGTTCGATGCGATTATGTTACCAATAGCCGAGGTACTTATAGTACCTGACCAGCGTAAAAACGTAACCTTTACCGGATTTTTCGCTAATACTATGTTCCATGAAGTAGCACATGGTCTAGGCATTAAAAATACTCTGAATAATAAAGGCACTGTTCGTCAAGCCCTAAAAGAGCATGCCTCGGCATTAGAAGAAGGCAAAGCTGATATTTTAGGTTTATACATGATTCGTCAGTTAATTGAAAAAGGTGCCATCACGGATGGAACCTTAGAAGATTACTACACGACTTTCATGGCCGGTATTTTCCGCTCAATTCGTTTTGGCGCAAGCTCAGCCCATGGCAAAGCAAACATGGTTCGCTTTAATTATTTCCAAGAAAAAGGCGCTTTTAGTCGTAATGAGCAAGGTTTATATCGAATCAACATTGATAAAATGAGCGCGGCAATCAACTCTTTATCGAAACTGATATTAATGCTGCAGGGGCAAGGTGATTATCAAGGTGTTGATAAATTAGTCAAAGAAAGCGGCGTTATTAGTGAGACACTTGCGGCCGACTTAGCACGCTTAGAAACAGCAAATATCCCAGTAGATATTGTTTTTAAACAGGGTAAAAAAGTACTAGGTTTGTAAGAACTAATCCATTAAGAATAGGGATACGTTCGCTCTGTACTTTATCATTTAATAAGGTGATTTTTCTCGCTTGACAGGCACAAAAAAAGCTTAGTGACATTAATCACTAAGCTTTTAAATCAACAGATTTACCACACGTTAGGTATTAATCTTCTTGGCGCTTATTATTTAGCGCCTCTAAATAAGCAAATACCGTGTTAAAGGCTTGTTCTTGAAATTGTTTTAATCCCGTATCACGAAAATCAATATCAATTTGGCTTTTTGCCAGTTCTTTCTTAATAAAAGTTGCCGCTAAAACCTCAACCGTTAACTCACTAATTAACTGGATAGCCGCTTCAATTTTAAAGCCAATAGGACCGCCAGCAAACTTACCTTTTAAAGCTCGGCCTTTAATTTGTACATGCGTTACTTGGTAATCTTCCATCAACTTGGCAAAGGCAAATTGAAACTTTTGTACTGATTCAGCATCACCAGCGTTATCTAGGCTGAGCCTCTGTACGCGCGTATGAGGAATATCATACAAGTTATTTTCTTTTGACATGATACAAATAATTGCTTCATTACTTTTAATTTCTACACCACAAGCTCTCATGGAAAAACCTCATTAAACTAATTGTTTTCATTATATCAGCAAAACGTGCCAATAAGTGCATGGAAGTTAGTGCAGCGAACAGGTATTATTTATAAAAAGGGCGTTTACTGAGTGAATGAGATGAAAAAAGTGTGTGTGATCACGGGTGGTAGCTCAGGTATAGGCTTGAGCATTGTAAAGCTGTTCGTTAAAAATAATTACCAAGTCTTTAATTTAGATTTATCGCCCTCTCCTGTGGGTGATTTTCGCCATTGTGATGTCACAAACATTAGCCAAGTAACCGAAATTATTCATGATATTGCCGCACAACAGGCTATTGATGTTTTAATCTCAAATGCGGGGATACATTTTTCAGCAACCATTGAGGAGACCAGTGAAGCTGATTTAGATAGGATATTTAACATTAATGTTAAAGGGGCCTATGCGGCCATAAAAGCGGTATTGCCATCGATGAAAACCCATAAAAATGGTGCCATTTTGTTAATGGCTTCTGATCAAGCCCTTATCGCCAAGCATCATTCTTTTGCTTATAATCTAAGTAAAAGTGCACTCGCTTCTATCGCCAAAACCACCGCCCTTGATTACGCTGCCTTTAATATTCGCGCCAATGCTGTTTGCCCGGGCACGATTGAAACGCCGCTGTATCACCAAGCGATTGACAATTACTGTCAAAAATCTGGGGCAGATAAAAATGACGTGCATCACGAAGAAGCTAAACTACAACCACTACAACGTTTAGGGCAACCCGAAGAGGTTGCCGAGTTAGTACTCTTTTTAGCGTCAGATAAAGCCAAATTTATCACGGGTAGTTTACAAGTGATTGATGGCGGTTATACCGCACAATAGTTTTTAGTTAGCGAATTCCATTATTCTAAATCTTAAAAAGAAAAGTCCATGACAGTGAATATAATTGATCCACACCTGCATTTATTTAACCGATCACGTGGCGATTATCATTGGCTTAAAAGTAAAAACCCTCCCTTTTGGCTAGACAAGCAGATAATTCAACGCGATTTTTCTGTTGACGATTTAACCATAGAGCAAACGGGTACTAGCAGTGATCGTTCTACCGGTAAGAAAAAAGTTAACTTAGCCGGTTTTATTCATATTGAGGCCGGTTTTGATAACGAACAACCTTGGCGCGAACTTGAATATATAGAAAGTATTGAATATCAAAACATGTCCGCAAAAAGCTTCCGAACCATTGCCTGTGTTAACTTGTTATCAGCGCCTGAAACATTTAAACAGACACTCAATAGCTTCAGCCCCTATAAGAGTTTAATAGGTGTTCGTCATATTCTTGATGAAGAGGCTTGCAGCATTTTAGTGAGTCATAACGCCCAGCAAAACTTCGCCTACCTTAATAGCATAAAAGACTTTATTTTTGAGCTACAGCTGCCATTAGCGACTAAAGCATTAACGAGTAAAGCGTCAGACAAAAGTATCCTTAATATTATGACGCTATTAACGCAAACCATCAAAGACAATAACCAACTACGTTTCATCATCAACCATGCAGGTTTTCCACCTAAACAAACTCACTGTGATGCGTGGCGCCTATGGGCAAATAAAATCAGTGAGCTTGCTGAATATCCGAATGTATATATCAAGTGCTCGGGTTTAGAAATGAGTGATCGTAATTATACTATGTCATGGTTTTCACAAGTCACTGAGTATTGCCTTCGTCAGTTTTCAGTAGATCGCGTCATGATCGCCAGTAATTTTCCGTTGTGTTTACTGAGTGAAAAGTTAAGTAATAAATGCTATAGCGACTACTGGCACCATGTGCTTGCCTCCACCGTCATTAAACAGTGCAGTCAAAATGAAAAAAACGCATTGCTATATGGCAATGCGCTTCGTATTTACCGTATGTCTAACTTTATCGCTAGCTCAGGCTAAACAACTAACGTTAGAAATAAATCAAGTTACTTAATGGTCACGTTGGGCGATTTTTTCACTACGGCATCATTCAAGTCAATACCAATACCCGGTACTTCTGTTACTTGAAAAAAACCATCCACGGGCTGAGGGTCTTGTAAACATAACTCACGGTTCCAATCTTTAATGGCGTAAGTATGATGCTCGTGAATTAAAAAGTTTGGTATTGCTGTTTCTAAGTGCAATGATGCTGCGGTTGCCACAGGGCCACCACAAACATGTGCTTGTATACGAATATCGTAAACATCAGCATAATCACACACTTTTTTAGACTCAGTAAAACCGCCACATAAACCAACATCGGGTTGTAGCACATCAATACTTTGATCTTCAAAATAAGGTCTCACATCCCAACGATGATACAAACGCTCGCCACCCGCAATAGGCACATTGACATTATCAGAGACTTTTTTATGTACCGCAGGGTTTAAATAATTCACGGGCTCTTCGTACATCATACAGCCTACTTCTTCAACAATTTTACCCATTTGTATCGCTGATGCTGCGCCCATTAACGAGTGCGATTCAAAAATAATATCGACATCATCACCGACGGCATCACGGATGGCACGTAACCTGTCACCAAATAAACGCATTTGTGGCTTAGTGAACAACTTGGTTCTATCAAATGATGAGCTGCCATCTTTGTTATAGACAATAGGGTCAACTTTTACTGCATCATAGCCTTCTGCCACCGCCTTAAGGGCTGCTTCTGCATATTGTTCAGGTTCAATGAGTTTATTTATTTCACTGTCCCAATCAAACTGCAGTTGGCTAGCGTAAGTGCGTAGCTTGTCATTAACCTTACCACCGAGGAGTTGATATACGGGTACGCCTAAAGCCTTGCCTTTGATATCCCATAACGCAGTATCTATGGCACTCATGGCTGAATATAAAACCGGACCGCCGCCTAATCCCCAAAAGCTTTCGCGTAACATACGTGACCAAAGCAGCTCAGTATTAAACGGATTAAAGCCTATCAGTATCGCTTCACTGATTTCTTTAATCATGGCCGCCGCGGCACTATGCCCCCAATCATACGCTAAACCGGCTTCACCCACGCCGCTAATGCCTTCATCGGTATGGATGCGGATAAAAACGGGGTTCCAACCAATGCGCTTAGGGCAATGGATATCAAAAACTTCAATGTAAGTGATTTTCATATGTTTCTCAATTAAGTTAATTATTTTATTGCAAATGACTTACTAAGTTATGCACTCACAATTTGTAATATAGTACGGCTTGTCTTGAAGCTAAATCGTTTTATTTCAAGAAAAACGCACGGAGTTGACGAATGTCAATGAGTACATTTGACGCCGAAATCAGACGAGATAGCAAAAAGAAAAGTTGCTACTAGCTAGGGGTTGTTGATCTTTCGCGGTTAAATTTTAGCCAAATCTTTCAGACAGCATTTGTTGGTCATTTTTACGGCGTTATCACCTTTTTAGGTGGAATAACCACATTACAAAGGCTCTGCCTTGTATAAATACCCAACAATTCGCTGCAAAAACAATCTCGAAAGATCAACAACCCCTCATGTTATTCTGCAAAAGAGGGATCGTTACGATAAACTCTGCGCACCATGGCCGGCCACGTTTTTTGACCACCTGTTTGACCGTCATGAACAATATTGGCTTGTGCTTTAATACCATCAATAATACTTTGCGGTGCATAAATAGGTGTCATACCTGTCGCCATAACTTGCAATTGCACTTGGCAAGCACGTGTTAAGTCATACATATGCATAAACGCATCACCAATGGTCTTGCCCATGGTTAAGGCGCCATGATTACGCAGTAACATAAAGTTTTTATCACCTAAATCATTTTGTAATCTACGTTTTTCTTCTTGATTTACCGCTAAACCTTCATAGTCATGATAACTCATCGACGCTAACGCAAACATTGAATACTGGCTTAAGGGTAATAAGCCCTCTTCGAGGCTCGCCACAGCAATTGTTTCATTGGTATGAACATGCAAGGCGCAAATATCATGATGACGCACTTCATGTACTGCACTGTGAATGGTAAAACCGGCTGGGTTAATTTCAAAAGGGCACGCTTTATCGACAATCTCGCCATCAATATTAATTTTCACTAAATTAGAGGCGGTTATTTCTTCAAAGGCTAAACCAAAAGCATTAATTAAAATATGCGTTGTCCCTGGAATGCGGACTGAAATATGGGTATGAATAAGATCATCCCAGCCATGCATTTGCAATAGTCGATAACAAGCCGCTAAATCGACCCGTAATTGCCATTCTTGAGCTGAAACTTTGTTTTTTAAATTGAGTTTAGGAACTTTATGCATGACGAAAAACCTCAAGATTAGGAAGTCATACCATTCCGCTCTAAGTGAGCACTGCTTTATACGGATTGGTACAGTATTAGATAAGTCGATTTTACCTGATGATGAATAGGCAATAAAGGCGTTTAGCTTCTGGCTTTAACCAAATCGCTAAACATTACCTAAAACATCATTTTGATAATCGCAGCCATTATCAAAATAAAGACCAGTATCGGTAAAATTTTACTGTATTTACTTTGTTGATCATCTGTCATGGGTTTACCAAAGCGCTCCCCCAGAATAACCATCAAAAACACCGCGAAAAAGACACAAGCCAGAATAATGATTAACGTCATATTTGCTCCATTTGTTAGTTTTATATACCCAGCTTTAGTAAAATCAATTACCATAGCCAAAAGTTCAATTTACCATCTAATATACTTATTATATACCATGCAACAAACTGATAATTTCTACCAAAAACGTCGTTTCATCATAAAACTAGGTAAAGCTTTACATAAGTTAGGCTCGACCTCTTATCGCCTAGAAGATAACCTATTAACTATTGCGAAGTTTCTTGATATACGCGCTTCATTCATGCTTACGCCAACAGCATTAACTTTTATCTTAGCCGATGATGAGGATGAGCAGCAATTCAATCATATAGTACGGGTAGACCCTGGCGAGATAGATCTCGGCTCTTTAGCTCAAATAGATGAGCTTGTTGATGAACTCATTAATGGTGAGCGTACTCTTGAAGAAGCCATAGCGCGTTTAGCTGAAGTCAAAAACAAACCAGCTCCGTATAACTCCTTACTATCATTTTTAGCCTATGGCGCATCCAGTGGCGCATTTGCTATGTTAATGAATACCAGTTGGCATGATGTTTTTTGGGCGACCCTTTTAGGTTGGGTTACCTTTTTATTTGTATTTTGGGCGGAAAAATCTCAACGCATAACCGAGTTACTAGAGCCGATGACAGCACTTGTGACCGCATTATTGGCCTCGGCAATATCATTGATTGACGCCAGTATTAATATCCCCATGGTAATCCTCTCTAGCATCATAATATTTATCCCTGGATTGTCCTTAACCGTTGGGCTATCCGAGCTTGCTGCACGGCATTTAATGTCAGGAACCACACGTATTATGGACAGTTTCATGATGCTATTTAAACTTTACTTTGGTGCAGTCCTTGGTATAGCGCTAGGCCATTTACTCTGGGACACTATAGTATTTGTTCCTGCTGAAACTTTACCCGCGTGGAGTTCATGGCTTGCCGTGACAACGTTATCAGCCAGTTTAATAATCCTCTTTAAAGTGAGATTAAAAGAGGCTCCTTGGAGCATGATTGCGGGCTACATTGCTTTTGGTGCCAGTATTTGGGCAAATAATTATTTAGGCGTGGCGTTGGGTGCCTTTGTTGGTGCTTTTGCGCTTGGCTTATATAGTAATTTATTTTCTCGATTCATGAACCTACCTTCGAGTATTGTAAAAATACTTGGTTTAGTTGTGCTGGTACCTGGCTCTAAAGTATATATTGGGCTTAATACGGCTATTTCTGGCGAAACCATGTTAAACGTACCTGATTTAGGTTCCCAAACCTTCTTAATATTTATGTCGCTGGTCGCGGGTATGATTTTTTCAAATGCAGTACTACCGCATGTGAAAACCTTATAACGGCATTATTCATCATGCTTACTGTAGTATACTCAGGAACGCTTTATAAACGCCATCGTCGAAGTCTCTAATTGAAGATCCATTGCGCTTTAGAAACTGGATCCCCGTATTAAAACACCACAGGGATGACGATCCTGAGCCAAGTGCACAGGCATGTTATTCATTAGCCCCAGAAAATAGCGTTCGACTTATTTAGCGGTCTAGCTTTGCAACTATTCACGGCAAATAAGTAAGCCATTGACTTCTCAATAAATAACAGTATTGATAATCATTGTCATTTAGGTTATCATAATCCCCATTGTTAATGCGTGTTTTGCAGTTGAGAGTTAGTTAAATGTATGTTTGTATTTGCCATGGTGTTACTGATACACAAATAAAATCTGCAATAGATAAGGGTGCAACAACTCTGAAGGCGCTTAATCAAGAGTTGAGTGTGGGATCACAGTGCGGTAAATGTTGCCAATGCACAAAACGCGTACTAAACACAAAACTCTTACAGATTGCCGAAGCACAGCCACAAGTCGCTTAAGACCTCATTAACCCATCATTTCAGTTCAAGTAAAACTTCCTCATCACTTTAGTTTAAACAACCGCTCAGAACAGTATTTTTCCACCACTATCGGATGAAATGGAACTGGTATTACCAATCAATATACATGTTTCAGAGTGCACTTTGATTGGTATGAGGATAAAGGTAAAATCACTTCATCATGACCTGTAAGTAATTTTCAATACCCGCATGGTCAATAAGGTATTGTTGAGATTCAATCCAATCAATTTGCTCTTCTACATTTTCAAGTAAGTCTTCTGCCAAATCTCTGCTAATAAAATCTTGCACCTTCTCACCTTCAACAATTAGAGCCTGCAAAGCACCGCGAGCAACGTACTCTAAATCCATATTCGATTGCAGCATTTCTTGCGCATGTTCACCAATATGTAAACGCCCTAAATCTTGCAAGTTAGGCAAGCCCTCTAAAAATAAAACTCGCTCAATCAACTTATCAGCTTGCTTCATTTTCTCAATAGACATTTTATAATCGGCTTTATTCAACTTTTCTAAGCCCCAGTTTTTATACATACGTGCATGTAAAAAATATTGATTAATGGCAATTAGCTCAATAGCCAAGGCACTATTTAGCAATCTAATTATCTCTTTATTACCTTTCATTAGAAACCCTCCTACAGTGGCAAATGCTGTCCTATATGAGACTGAATATAATTTTGAAAACCAATTTTATCGATAAGTCCAAGCTGTTTTTCAAGCCAATAAACGTGGTCTTCTTCAGTATCTTCAAGTAATTTTTCTAAAATTTCTCTACTTTGAAAATCGCCTTCACTTTCGCATAAAGCAATAGACGCTTTTAATGCTGCAACGACTTCCATTTCTAAGACCAAGTCATTTTTAAGCATGCTAGGAACATCATCACCAATGATTAAATCTCGACGGTCAACTAAATTAGGTCTGCCCTCTAGGAATAAAATACGTTTAATTAATGCATCGGCATGGGTTATTTCTTCTTGCCTTTCATGCTCTAACTGCTCAAAAAGTTTGTCTAACCCCCAATCTTGATACATTCTAGAATGTATAAAGTATTGATCAATTGCGGCTAACTCATTATGCAATAAGCCATTAAGGCTCGCTATTACTTGTGGATTACCTTTCATCTTAGACCTCAGTTGCTATATGGAATATTCAAGAAATGTGCGCTAAGCATAGTCAAAAAAAAAGGCTTTATCCAATAATGAAAATAGCACATGTTAATTACAAGCCACTGTTATGACAGTAAAAATAATTACCATTATCACTTTGATTCTCATTACCCTGCTTTATATCTCGGTAAAGAAAAATAACAAAAAGAGGTGTACCCAACAACTAACCCCCTAGATCTCTGAGGTTTGCTAATAGCAATTAATCACGTTAGAATGCGCGCCTAAAGGTTTTTTCGTGTTAACGAAGATGGTGTAAATCCATCACTGTACCCGCAACTGTAAATGAAACAATATTTTTATTCTTTCAAAGTCAGATAGCTAGCCAATAAACTTTACTTACTTACCGTGCGGGAAAACACGAATTTAACGATGTCTACACTTCTAAACATATCTGCCCTTAGCTGGAGAATCAATCAGCACACCATTTTGCATAACATTAACTTTACGGTTAACAAAGGTGAAGTGATAGGTATTATTGGTCCCAATGGCGCGGGTAAAACAAGCCTATTACGTTGTTTGACTAATCAAGGAAATATTCTTGCCAGTGCCAATATAAGTGGTAGCGTTCAGCTAAAAAATCGTCCTTTAAAGCACTATAGCGCTAAAGAAATAGCACAACATTTTGCCTTAGTCATGCAAAAAAATGACAGCATTTTTGCACTGTCAGTGGAAGATGTGATGAAAATGGGTTTATTACCACATAAATCACTTTTCTCACTAGACAGCGATCACGACAAAGCTCAAATAGACCTCGCACTAAACAAAGTTGGCTTGAGTCACGTATTACACAACCACTTCAATCAGCTTTCAGGTGGTGAACAACAACGTGTATTAATTGCCCGAGCATTAGTGCAAGCCAGCCAGATATTAATACTGGATGAACCAACCAACCATCTTGATGTTTATTACCAACATCAGGTATTACAACTCGTCAGTAAACTCAATATCACCGTGATTATGACCGTTCATGATTTCAACCTAGCCAGTCTTTATTGTCAGCGCCTCATACTATTAAACAAAGGTGAGTTAATTTGCGATGGTTCGCCTAAAGAGGTATTAGCGCCCGAGCAATTAAGCAACATATTTGGCTTGCCTTGCCAACAAAGTATTGATGCGATTACTGGCGCAACCAAGGTTTCTTTTTACCTGCCAGAAAACAATATTCAAGGTAACATTCAACATAACACTCAACATAATAAAATATCGGCGACCTCTAATGAATAAAGTCTCCGTAAGCTTATTTTCATTGGCTGCACTCGTTATAGTCTCTGCCCTTGCCGCCATAACCTTTGGTCCAGCTGATATTAATTCAACAGAGTTGTTAGCTTGTTTGGTCAGTAATTGTCAAAGCCAAGTTGCTAATATTATTATATGGCAAGTACGTATTCCAAGAGTGCTGGTAGCGCTTGTTGCCGGAATGGGTTTAGCTATTGCGGGTGCTATTTTACAAAACACCACCCGTAACCCTCTGGCTGACCCATACCTTTTTGGTATTGTATCGGGTGCGGGTTTAGGGGCAACTATTGCCAGCATAGTATTGGTCGACAACCTCACTATTGCTTTACCATTAGCGGCATTTCTGGGCGCATTATTTTCAGTCATCATTGTTGTTTTTATTGCCAAAGTGCTACAACGCATGGAGCAACTATTACTCGCTGGCGTAGCCGTATCGTTTATGCTCGCCTCAATCACACAATTTATTTTATATTTTGGTGACCCTTTTGCCACTAACCGCGTTATTTTTTGGCTAATGGGTAGTTTAGCGCGGGTAGAAATGGCTAATTTTTATGTCATTGCCAGTGTCTTACTCATTGCCATTATCACGGTATTAGCATTACACCGACAAATAGACGCCTTATTATTAGGTGATGAAAGCGCGGCCAGCTTAGGCGTTGATGTCGATAAGTTACGCTTACTTATGTTGGGCATTTGTGCCGCACTCACGGCCACTATTGTTGCCTATTGTGGTGGCATCGGTTTTGTCGGATTAATGATCCCCCATATTGTTAGGCAAATTATTGGCGTAACAACGCTTAAACTCATTATTGGCAGCGCCCTTATTGGTGCAATATTTCTTATCTGGGTAGATGTTATTGCTCGTTCGTCACTGCCTCACGCTGAAATTCCTATTGGTATTATCACTTCAGCACTCGGCAGTATATTTTTCTTATTCATCATGTATCGCTCCCGCGCAACATTCCTATAAATAATAATAATAGAGATCAAATTATGACTGACCACAACATAACAGATAAACACAAACAGAGAATGCAAAAACTCAAAGAGAAAGTTGACGCTCGTATAGATGATGCAACCGATGAACATGGCTTACTTATTGTAATAACAGGTAATGGCAAGGGTAAAAGCACCTCGGGTTTTGGTACCGTTGCTCGTGCTGTTGGCCATGGCCTTAATGCCGCAGTAGCCCAGTTTATTAAAGGAACATGGGCTTGTGGTGAGCGAAAACTACTTGAAAATGCAGGCGTAAAGTTTTGTGTTATGGGTACAGGTTTTACCTGGAACACACAAGACAAAGATAAAGATATCACCGCAGCAAAAGAAGTTTGGCTTAATTGTAAAACAATGCTGGCTGATAATAACCTTGATGTTGTGTTACTCGATGAAATGACGTATATGTTGTCCTATAAATATCTCGACTTAGATGAAGTTATTGAGGCGTTAAACAACCGCCCTAAACATCAGCATGTCATTATTACTGGCCGTGCATGTCACCGCGCCATTATTGAATTAGCTGATACCGTCAGTGAAGTGCAATCAATCAAACATGCTTTTGATAATGGCATTAAAGCGCAAAAAGGTATCGATTGGTAAACTCATGATGAAGTTAATCTCACTCTTGTTTTCTTTCGTATTAATGAGCGACTCCGTTAACGCAGCAGTCTCTCAAACAGAACCTAAAGAACAAGCTAAACCAACCATTATTGCACTTGCACCACATATTGTTGAAATGCTTTATGCTGTAGGCGCAGGCGCGCAGATCATTGGTACTACAGCCTTTGCAGACTACCCTGAAGCCGCAACGGACATTCCGCGTATAGGTAGTTATATACGTTTACAACTTGAACGTGTTATTGAACTACAGCCAGATGTTATTATTGCTTGGAAAAGTGGTAATCCTAGTGATGATTTAGCCCGACTACAACAACTTGGTTTTAACATTGTTTATTCTCAGCCAGAGACTTTTCGAGACATTGCTCAAGAAGTTCGCACCTTTGCTAATATTTCCGGTCACAGCGAGCAAGGTGAACGGGTTGCCCAAAAATTTGAAACCGAACTAGCTCAAATAACACAGTTTTATCAAGATAAAGTTGAGATCATTGGCTTTTATGAATTATGGTCTCGTCCATTAACCACGGTAGCCAAGGGTAGCTGGCCTCAACAATTTTTGAATATTTGTCGAGTAAAAAACCCTTTTGAAGCCGTACTTACTCCCTACCCTCAAATTAGCATTGAACGGGTATTACCCGCATCAATACAAGTAATAATCCAACCAATATCGGAAAACCAAAAAGAGCGAGAAGCCTTTAACTGGCATGACTGGCCAATAATCCCTGCCGTTGTCAACAAGCATATCATACAGCCTGATGCTGATGCTATGCACCGTATGTCACTGCGCAGCTTAACCGCATTAAAAGATTTGTGTGTGGAAATTGATCAAACAAGAACGATTTTACAACAAAAGCATCGCTAGTCTAGCCGACTAGTTACTAAAAAATATTTTAGGTGTCCGACCGTTTTATTTATGAGTATTACACTCACTAAATAATAACTAAAGATTAAACGGGAAATTGGTCAATCCAATACTGCCCCCGCAACGGTATGAATGCTCACTATTGGCTATTCAAGTCCGGAGACCGGCCTAAAATTTAATTTATCATTGTAAACACGGAGGGTGTTTATAACTGAGGAAAAAATGAAAAAAACATTAATAGCACTAAGTATTAGCAGCCTACTTTATCCTTCACTTTCTTTTGCTGAAGAAAATGATGTTGAGCACATTAACAAAACAAGCGAAGCCGATGAAATCATACTTATCACCAGCAACCCATATAAGCAATCAACCGATGAAATTATGTCAACGGTATCTATTATTTCTCGTGCAGATATAGAACGTATTCAACCAAAATCTGTCGCTGAATTATTAAAACATACCGCTGGTATTGATATTGCTTCCAATGGTGGTCCTGGGCAATATACTTCTGTTTTTGTGCGTGGTACAAGTTCAACCCATACCTTATTCTTAGTGGATGGAGTACGTATTGATACGGTAACAGGCTCTGGTGGTGCATCGGTTAGTGATATTCCAACCTACCAAATTGAACGTATTGAGATAGTAAAAGGTCCACGAGCTGCGATGTACGGCTCAGATGCCGTTGGTGCGGTAATACAGATTTTCACCCGTGATTTAAAAAGTGGTGAATATCAAGCAGCAGTAGAGTACGGTTCAAATAATTATATTTTTGCTGGCGTAACTGGAGCCCTTAGTCATGGTAAAGGGTCAACGACCTTAAGTATTAGTAAAGAAAAAAATGATGGTTACGATGTAACAAATAATGACTTCGTTGTTGATGATGATAAAGACGGTTATGGAAGAGTTAATATCTCAATTAAGGGCCAACAACCCTTGAGTGATGCACTTAATTTAAGCTGGGTGGCTCGATATGATGATGGTGATTATGATTATGATGGCAACAGCCAATGGACATTAACCCCTCTAAGCCAAGAGTACAAAAAACATTTGTTATCAACTAGCTTAAATTATGCTCAGGATGCTTGGTCTCACGATCTTAATATAGCCCAATACCAAGAAGAGCAAACGCGTCTAGGTGATTACCCAGCCGTTGATGAAACAACTCGAAATCAAGTAGATTATGTCGGTATTTACAACACAGCTGATGCCTTGAGTTTTAATTTTGGCGCTCAGTTTTATCAAGACGAGTATAACGGCTCTAATGATAGTTTTAATGGCGAATCACGAGATACGAGCAGTGCCTTTGCCGGTGCTTTGTATAATGCTGGTGCATTCATTAGCGAATTTTCACTACGTTATAACGATGTAGAGGATACCGGTACAGAAACAACCTATAACGTTAGTCTAGGTTATAATATTAGTGACTCTATGTTCACCAGTATTAACTACGGCACTGGCTTTAAAGCACCAACCTTGTATCAACTTTATGATAGCTGGTCTGGTAACGCCGAACTTGAGTTAGAAACATCAGAAAGCTGGGAGTTTATACTCCGTGGTAATGTATATGGCGTGACCACTGAGTTATCATATTTCAACCTAAGTTTTGATAATTTATTAGATTATAATTATGTAAGTTCTCAGTACGATAATATTGCCGATGCTGAAATAAAAGGTGTTGAATTCAATATATCTAAACATATAAAAAGTCTCAATTTATCTGCCAATTATTCCTATACCGATACTGAAGACAAAACAACAGGAACCCAGTTAAGTCGCCGTGCTCGCCATAAGGCAAATATTGAAGCAACCTATGATTGGGACAAAGTGACGCTAACTGGCGCTTATCAATATCAGGGAACACGTTTTGACGCCTACTCAAACTCCTCACTATCTGCTTATGACACCCTTAATCTTGGTGTTAATTACCAGTTAAATGATGCTTGGAAGTTACAACTTAAAGCCAACAACATATTCGATACAGATTATGAAACTGCACCCGGTTATGTTACCCCTGGAGCAGAGTACTTTTTGCAGGTTAGTTTTAGTAACTTATAATAGTGACTAACAACTCGAGTAAATAAACTTGAAAATAAAAAAGCCTGCAACAGCAGGCTTTTTTATAAGTGAGTGTAATTAATTAAAATTCAAGAATAAGCTCAGATTTTTCAATATCCCTAACAAACACATCCGTTATATCCAAGACATTATTGCCTTGATAATATTTAATGTAATCATCGTAATCATTGCTAATATCGCTATTGATTAACTCCACCTTGGTTGTCTTTATATCAGTGTCAAAATCAATAATATCTTCATAACCCGTTAATGGCGCACTGAACGCTAAAGTACCACTTTCTGGCCCATAAAAGGTCCATTTAGCAGGCATTAATAAACGCGTATCTGGATCATAAGCCGTAAAAGTGAAAGCGATAATTGCCATAGGATAGTCTGAAGCAGCAGCAGAATAATCATAACTACCATCAGCATTTATTTCGTCAAAAATAGGGTAATTAAAATCAGGTTGTTGCTCACTCGCTTCCACCGCAAGAGACTCTTGAGCATCAGTTGAAATAACTTGATGATAGGTATTAATAGCTACACTACCAAAGAGAGAACTATAACTCACGTCATCAAAAGTAACGCTGGCTTGTGCTTGATAAAAAGCCTCACTGATATAGCTATGGGTATCAAACACTAATATACTGTCAACATCCTCAGCAATAAGTGCTGAAAAATGTTTTATATCGCCAATAACTTGGTTAGTGCTCAATTCTTGATGTGAGTCATTGAGTTCAACTTCATCGGCAACTTCGCTCGCATAAGTTTGCCAAAGTTCATCATCATTCGCACTAAAGTCACCGGTGTTGCCGTCAATGAAACCAGCTGAGGCAATCGCCTTACCATTGGAGTCAATACCCGTAACAGAAACTGAATGTAACGGCCAGCTGCCATCCATAATACGACACAGCTCCACACCTTTAAACAAGGTGGTTGTGGTATTAGTTGCCTCCCAATCATCAAAAGTCAAGGAACTCGTTACTGAACTTTGCGCAGCAAAAGAACGATGTTCCACCTCAAGATCTTGTGTTATACAGTCACACGTTGAGTTATTAATGTCCTCATCAAACTGTGCTTGATAATAGGCTGGAGTTTCGCTGCTAGCTTGATAAAAACTAACAATATTTAATCCTTCCACTTCACTATCTTGTTGATCTTTTGCTATTAGGGTGTAGTTAATAAACTCGCTTTCCGTAACAAAACTGATAAGGCCATTTTCATCGGCGGTATAGCTATTGAGTGTTTGCCAAGTATCATCTTGCAGTAATAATTCAACCTCAGTAAAAGCCGTGCTAACACCGCAATCATTCGTTAATTGTGCATTTAATGAAAAAGTGTACTCTACTGGCTCAGTTGGTGTACTTGGTGAGCTGCTGCTGCCACCACAGCCTTGCAGAAGCACACTGACGCAGACTGATGATAATAAAGAAGTGGTTAAATATTTATTCAAAGGAAATACCTCAAGAAGTTACTCTAAAAAATAGATAAGTAAAAAAATGGCTTTATTCCGCAGACGAAACTAACGGGATAAGTCACTGATAATATGTAATGGATGTCAGTATACCTAGCTTTAACCTAAATTGGCTAATTTTTGTTGTGACAATTTATAATATGAACAATATAGAAGATTTGGCCACTATGAAGAGTGACTATATTCAAAAAAATTCTATTTTTTTTCAAAGCGCTGACAAGCGCTGAGTGGGAACTAATTTAATGGAAATGGTATTATTCAAGGTGTTCATACAAGCTTAACCACCAAAGAATACGGCTTGTCGGTTATCAACCCATAACGGATGTTTTGCCATCACTTGAGTAAACACGGCGCTTTGTAAATAGCCGTTTAACCATCGCCTTACTTTTGGGTAAGGTGATTGTAAATACCATTGGCGCTCAATTCGCGCAAACTGTCGAATAAAAGGCATTAAAGCTATGTCTAACAAACTTTCTTTTTCGGACATTAAATAGCGATGTTCGTTTAAACGCTGCTCTAACCGCTGAATATATGTTTCACAAACAGCTCGACACTGAGTAATATTATCTTCTTGATAACGTTTGGCACACTGATAAGCTGCTAAGCTGGTTTTAAAATCACGGTCAAACTCATTTATCAATATAAGCATCACTGATAATGCCTTCTCTTCATGACGATGAAGAAGATCATCGGGATCTGTCTGCTTTAATACCCACAACATCACGGCTAAACTTTCGTCAATGACCTCATTATTGGCTAACACAAGTACGGGCACAGTGCCTTTAGATGATGCCGTAATCATTTCAACGGGTTTATTACTCAATACTAAATCACGCAGTAATACCGTTTGTTTCGCTTTAAAAATAGCTAACCTTGCGCGCATGGCATAAGGACAGTTTCTTAACGAATATAAAACAGGCAATTTTTTTATATTGCTAGTTTCTTTGTCACTGTTTTCATTACTCTTTTCACTCATGATCTTAAATATTTCCGCATCACTACCAACAAATATCATTAAAGCACCATTTTACGGTATTCATAAGGGAAATAGTTAAGTAAAATCCCCCTTTAAAATTTAACTGCCTTAATAACAGGTCAAAGTTGTAGTGATGAGTCCTAAAATAGAATTATTAGCCCCCGGTGGTGACGTTGATGCAATAAAAGCGGCAATTATTGCTGGTGCCGACGCGGTGTACTGTGGTTTAGATACTTTTAACGCCAGAAACCGTGCTGCTAATATTTCTTTTGAGCAACTCGTCGGTATTATCAGACTTGCACACAGCTATGATTGCCAAATATTTTTAACACTCAATATCATTATTTTAGAACGTGAATTTAAAACATTGGCTAAATTATTGAGTAAATTAGCCAATACCACCTTAGATGGGGTAATTGTGCAAGACTTAGGCATGCTTTATATCCTTAAAAAGCACTTCCCTAGCCTTGATATTCATGCTTCAACACAGTTAACCACTCATAATATTGGCCAAATTCCTTTTTTGAAAAAACTGGGTGCTTCACGTGTTAATTTATCGCGTGAGTTAAACCTTAAAGAAATCAAAGCAATTGCCGCAGTATCTACCGAGCAAAACGTACTTGTCGAAGTTTTTGTACACGGTTCATTATGTGTCGCTTTTTCGGGTTTGTGTTACTCCACCTCGGCAAGTGTTGGTAACTCAGGTAACCGCGGTCGTTGTAGTCAGGCATGCCGTGAAGAATACCAACCTACCGAGTCAGGTAATAAATTCCCATTAAATATTAAGGATAACTCCGCCTTTTTCGACCTGCCAGCACTGATTGAAGCGGGTGTTCATTCCTTTAAAGTGGAGGGCCGTATTAAAGGTGCAAGTTATGTGCATACCGTTATTGACAGTTTCCGTAAACAAATAGATGGTTTTGTTGCCACAGGAGAGTTATTAGAAGACGGCGAACAACTTTATAAAGTATTTAATCGTGATTTTTCTAATGCTTTTTTACGAGGCGATCTAAACCAATCCATGTTTATTGAAAACCCGCGTGATAACTCAAAGTATCATGCCATTGATAAAAATAATGCGATATCAGTGGTACAAATCCATGATGTAGAGCAAAAACTGAGTGCTGAAAAAGAAGTAATTCACGCCACTGTGTTTGATAAAATAAAGCACCTAAGTATTGAAAAACGTAACCTTTCATTAGTATTTTCTGGTGTCATTGGTGAGCCATTAACCGTTACCATTAAAATTAATGAAGCGGAACAGCTTGGTTTTAACAACAAAACTGTTAAAGAAATCGCCCATGTTGAACAGACTGAGTATGTATTGAGTGCGAGTGACAAAAATTGCCTTGATAGTGATGCCATTATAAAACGCTTTAAAGGTTTTAATAACGCCGAATTTAACTTAATCGCCCTTGAAACGGATGCAATTCCACAAAGTGTAACCATTCCTTTTAAAGCGCTAACCGCACTTAAAAATAAAATTGCTCACTTGATAAGCACGAGTAAAGCAGTACTGCCCGAAATAACCTTACCCAAATTAGTACGCCACGCCAAACAAGAGACTGACACTAAATTATCCATTTTGATCTGTGATGAAAGCGATATTAAGCTAAGCGATATAACGAACGCCGACATTTACTTTAAACTGCCTGATGCTTATAAACGTGGCTGTACTAAGTATGTTAGCTTCTTCCATGACAACCCACGCCTTATTCCGTGGTTCCCGTCGGTGTTAATTGGTAAAGATTTTGATGTAGCAGTGAATATTTTAGAGCAAGTACGACCTAAATTAATTGTCACTAATAATACGGGTATAGCCAATATCGCCTTTGAGTTAGGGATTAACTGGATTGCAGGCCCGTTCTTAAATACCACTAACTCCTATGCATTATTAGCCATGAAAGAAGGCCTTAATTGTCGTGGTGCCTTTATTTCCAATGAAATAAACCGTCAACAAATGAAGACTATAGCTCGCCCTGATAACTTCAAATTATTCTACAGCGTATACCACCCTATTTTATTAATGACCAGCAGACAGTGTTTCTTCCAACAAAGTGTTGGCTGTGAAAAACCCCGCATTGATAATGGCTGTATGTTGTCTTGTGATAAATCGACCAGCATAACTAACCTTAAAGGTGTATCGTTTGCCATTGATAAACAAAAAGCGGGTTATCCAAGTATTTATAACGCAGATCAATTTTTAAATACCGAAATCATCCAAGACTTATCATCCTTATATGATGGTTTTATGATTGATTTAACCAACATTGGCGCGGGTGATAAAGTGTCTCCAGATAAAACAGCACTGATTAAACAATTTGAACAGTTGCTTAACAATGATGAAACAGGCTCAACAACATACGCTAACGCATTGAAAATAAAAATAAAAGACACACCACCTAACAAGAAAGAAAAGGCACAAAAGACACTTAACTCACTTGTGCCAGAGTCAACTAATGTGCAATATCATAACGGCTTATAATTTAAAATTAAACATTACTACTCAGTCTATAAATAATAGGCTGAATTAATTTATGAAGGAGATAAAGCAATACGTCAACGGATCATTTGAGGCAACGTGCAGCCAAAACAACATAATCTATTGAATAGTCGTCATATTCATCGTTTTTATCAAATTCGATATTATACCATTTCATTAAATCTCTTCCCACTCAGCGAGATTTAAAAGGCTTAGAGGCAGGCATTGATTAAAGAAAATGGTTATTCTGGAGAATATGCTCCTGCATTATCTAAGAAGCTACCTCCTTGTAGCGTCCTTGTCGAAATCAATAACGTAGCATATAAGCCTTTTAAACTCGCCCTTTGGGCGTTTGTCAATACTTCGATAATCGTACAGAATTCCTTTAATACAGAGTGACTATAGACAAAAATTCTATTTATTTTCAAAGCGTTGACAAGCTCTGAGTGAGAACTAATTTAATGGAACTGGCATTATACCCAAACTCATTATATGCAGATAAGTCAGGATTGAACTATGCTTTTTAGATAAATGATTATAGTTATAAGATTGCTAACCATCATTTATACGAGTGTACGCAATCTAAAAAGCAAACATAAATTACGATAAAAACACTTAAAATAATAATAAATAAAGGAATACAAATAAAGGAATATAAACACCATGAAACACACAATAGTATTACTCTCGTTAGTGGCTTTAACTGCCTGTGGAGGCGGTGGCGGTTCAGAACCCGAAACACCTAAAACAACCTCTATTGAGGTTGAACCAACAGTAAACACTCCTGCTGAGTTTAGTATCGGAATAGGCCTAGATTCAGGTGAAATTGACGCAGAAAGTACAGCGCTGTTAATTGGCAGCTTAACGGTAACAGACCCTGATCCAGGTGAAAATGCTGTTGAAGAACAATTAGTGACTCAAGGTGATTTTGGTCAATTCTCAATTACAACATCAGGCGATTGGTCTTACACCATGACTAATTTTGCCTCTGATTTTGTTGCACCAGAAGATATATTTACCGTGACATCCATTGATGGCACAGAGCACCAAGTGACTATTTTTGTCAAAGGTTTATATCAAAGGCTTACTTCACAAAATACTGTTGAGGAATTTTTAATAGCAGACGATATGAGTACTGAAACGACGTCTTCCTTTGCCATAGAAAACTTGTTTAAAGATGATTATATTGAATCCGCTCAAGCAGAAGCTACGGATATTTCGCTATATAAATATAATGAACAGGGCAACCCTGAAACGTTAATCGCGTATCAAAATATTGATACAGAAGATTACAGCCTAACCTACGAGTATGAGTACTTAAGTGAACAACTTGCAGTAATTTCTACTGAAAAAAAAACATACTATTATGATGGAAATAGTTATATTTACGGTAATAGCGAACCTATCTCTTACCGTATCAATGAATATATTTATAACGTAAAAGATAGTTTAATACCCAACTATACCTCTCAAGCCTTTTATTACAACGAATCAGACGAAATAATAACCGATTCATTAACGCTTTATGATATTAACTACAACAACATAGGCAAAAGGAGTGATAAATTTTCTAACTATCCGTTAGAAGGGGAAGAGCAGATTCTTCGATATGAATACTTCTATCATGAGAACGGAAATCTAGATTATCAATTATATTACCGCGCAACTCTAACAGAAGAAAGCGACTATACCTTGCGAGAGTCGGCTTTAAATTACCAGGATGAATTTTATTATCATGAAGACAGCCGAGTTTCTTATACTTTTAGATACTATTATGATGAAGATGGGAATGTCACCAATCCCTCTGATCCTAGGCTTGTCATTTACCTTTATAATGATGAACTTGATGTAGTGATTATATTTTATGGCTACACAGAAGGCTTATTAACAGATGGGATGATTTCCAGCGCAGTGATTTATCAATACGAAGACATAGATCAATGCGGAGACAGCCATATCCTACTTAATAAAACCACATTTATAGCTATACCTGGATGTCGCATTAAAGTAAAAGCAGCAACGACTTCTGAACTGCCTCAGATATAACCACAAAGTAATACCAATGCCACTAAGTTTAATAAGTTTCTTTCACAACTTAAAGTAAGTAAAAAACACCCATAGCAGAACGGAGAATATGATTCTCCTAAAATGGGTGTATGCCCGTAACCCTTAGGAAAAGTGCGACCGCAACGGCTACACAGATAACAAAAAGCCACTAACACTTTCATATTAATGGCTTTTTATTTATAAAATAATAAACTAGTGGTTTTCAGAAACCATGTTTATAGTGTACTTAGGTATATCTACCACCAAATCTTCCTCACCAACAATTGATTGACAACTAAGCCGTGATTCAGGCTCTAGCCCCCAAGCTTTATCAAGCATATCTTCCTCAAGTTCATCACCTTCTTCAATCGAGTCAAACCCTTCTCTGATAATAACGTGACAGGTGGTACAGGCACAAACTTTTTCACAAGCATGCTCAATACCGATATCATTTCTTAACGCGACATTCAGTACGCTTTCGCCTGTTTCAGCTTCAACAACAGCACCTTCTGGGCATAATTCTTCATGGGGTAAAAATATAATTTTTGGCATATTATTTTCTCTGCTTGCAAGGCTTACGCCCGACTATATTGTCTGAGTTCTAGTTAAAAAATTCTAACTAGACACTAAAGTTTATCTACGGCCTGACCAGAAAGTGCTTGGCTAATAGAGCTATCCATTCGACGCTCGGCAAAGTTAGCCGTACTGTCATTCATCTTATCAAGGGCATGCTCTATCGCCTTAATGTCAATACCTTGGCTTGCCTGTGCTAGTGTCTTTATCTCATTTTCTATAACAAGAATTTCATCGTTATTGAGCAAATTGCTATCTGCAACTAAAGCCGCTTGAATTGACTCAATGACACGAGAGGCTTCAACTTGTTGCTCTTTGAGCATACGCGCTTGCATATCCTCGGCAGCATTGCTCATTGAGTCTTGAATCATTTCACTGATTTTTTTATCCTCAAGGCCAAACGAAGGTTTAACCTCAATATTCGACTCAACTCCCGTCGATTTTTCCATCGCGGAGACAGACAGTAAACCATCAGCATCCACCTTAAAGGTGACTCTAATATGTGCTGCACCTGCCGTCATTGCTGGAATACCACGTAACTCAAAACGTGCTAATGAACGACAATCGTCAACCAATTCTCGTTCTCCTTGCAATACATGTACTGCCATAGCAGTTTGACCATCTTTAAATGTCGTAAATTCTTGCGCTTTTGCGACGGGTATTGTGGTATTGCGAGGAATAACTTTTTCTACTAGACCCCCCATAGTTTCTAAACCAAGAGATAACGGAATAACATCAAGCAATAGCATGTCACTGTCAGGTTTATTACCTGCTAAAATATCCGCTTGAATCGCTGCACCAATGGCAACCACTTTATCTGGGTCAATAGAGGTTAATGGCGTTTGATTAAAATGTTTTTCTACTTCACTACGCACTAAAGGCACACGCGTTGAACCACCAACCATGACAATTTCAATCACTTCATCAATGGTGATCTCTGCATCCTTTAATGTACGACGACAAGCACGTAAGGTTTTTTTAACCAAGGTGCCAATAAGCTCATTAAACTTATCCCTAGTTAAACGTTGAGACCAGTCGTTATCACTTTCAATAGAAAGCGTTATATCGACTTGTTCGTTATCCGTTAGCTGCTCTTTTACCCAACAGGCTTGTTGCATGAGTTGACGTTCTAATGACGGCGATAGGGGTCTTACTAAGCCTGCTTGTGCAACAATATAATCGACTAAGGCAACGTCAAAATCATCACCACCTAGGGCGGAATCCCCCCCAGTGGCTAATACTTCAAAGACCCCTTTATTAAGGCGTAAAATAGAAATATCAAAGGTGCCACCACCTAAGTCATAAATCGCAATGATCCCCTCTTGACCTGAGTCTAAGCCATAAGCCACTGCGGCAGCCGTTGGCTCGTTTAATAAACGCAAGACATGAATACCCGCTAATTTTGCCGCATCTTTAGTACTTTGTCGTTGAGCATCATCAAAATGCGCAGGTACGGTAATAACAACACCGGTAAGCTCGCCACCTAAGGTCTCTTGCGCTATTGCCTTTAAGTTTTTTAAAATTTCTGCTGATACTTGAACGGGATTTACCGAACCTTGTCGGGTCATAATTTCAGGATGGTTTTCATCACCACAAAAATTATAAGGCAATGACGGGTACTTGCTTTGAATATCAGGTAATGAGCGCCCTATCAAGCGCTTTGCTGAGGTAATGGTATTTTGAGCATCTTCAATACTGAGTGCTTGCGCTTCATAGCCAACAATAGTGCTTTGATCTTGATAATTAACTACTGAGGGTAGAATGTCACGCCCTTGCATATCTGATAAGGTACAGGGACTACCACTGAGTACACTTGCTATCAATGAATTGGTCGTGCCAAGATCTATGCCCGCAGCTAATCTGTGTTCATGAGCAACCGTGCTTTGACCGGGTTCTGCAATTTGTAATAAAGCCATGATATTAATTCAATGAGTAAGTTAGGGTGAATGGCTATAAAGTACTAGGAGAGTAATTATAGCTACTTATAGATGCTTACAGGTGCTAATTAGTGAATAGCACTCTATGTTAACCATCCGTGCTAATCATCAAACAAGCTATCTTCAAGACGATCCACTTCACTGTTGAGTTTTTGATAAAACTTCAATTTGCGTAAATTATCGCATGCAGAACTATTTGATGCTGAAGTATTTTCAATTATTTCTGCTCTCATCAGCTGGGAGAGTGTTAAATATTCAGTGGATAACACATTTTGTATTTCAAGTAATGCGGCATCAACGTCACTTGCGTGTCTAACATCGTCAAGCATTTCTCGTAATTCCATTTGATGCATTAAAAAGTGGGTATCACTAAATGAATGCTGCTCATTTGGCATGTCGACACCTCGTTCAACAAGCATATATTGTGCGCGTAATAGAGGAATTTTTAATGTTTGATAAGCATCGTTAATATCGGCAGATTTTTGCACAGCAATACGTTGTTCTTGCTCGGAAGCATGCGCAAACTTGTCAGGATGCACCATTTTTTGCAACGTTTGATAGCTCAATGAAAGTTGCGGTATGTCCACATCAAAAGAAACGTCAATGTTAAATAATTCAAAGTGATTCAAAATTTTTTCTCAGAAGATTAATGTAGTAAAAAATTACCAGTTGCGATCAAAGAGGTATTATCCCGCGTCAAGGAAACGTGCGAAATAGGCACTCGTCAATATTCTGTACTCGAGCTTTGCTCCCCTTCGGGTGTGCAAATTCTGTCCCGAAGGGTTTGAGAGTGCTATTAACGATGAAGCGAGTTAAAATAACACAGAGTTAAATGGATAAATTAGACATTAAACGACTCACCACAGCCACACTCACCTTTAGCATTAGGATTGGTGAACTTAAAGCCTTCATTCAAACCTTCTTTGGTAAAATCTAGTTCAATGCCATCGAGGTAAACTAAGCTTTTTTTATCAATAATAATATTAACATCATCAATAGTGAACAATTCATCATCTTCATTTAAGTCATCAACAAATTCAAGCACATATGCTAAACCTGAACACCCTGTGGTTTTAATACCCAAGCGAAGCCCAAGCCCTTTGCCACGATTTTGCATGAAAGATTTAACTCGTTCAGCTGCTGCAGGTGTCATGGTTACAGACATTGTTTTCTCCGTTATTTACCTTGTTTGGATTTATAATCTTCAATTGCTGCTTTAATGGCATCTTCAGCCAATATAGAACAATGAATTTTTACTGGAGGCAAGGCCAATTCTTCAGCAATGGCCGTATTTTTAATTTCACCCGCTTCTTCAATTGATTTACCTTTTACCCATTCAGTAACTAATGAGCTTGAGGCAATTGCTGAGCCACAACCATAGGTTTTGAATTTAGCGTCTTCAATGATGCCTTCATCAGAAATTCTAAGTTGTAACTTCATGACATCGCCACATGCCGGTGCGCCAACCATTCCTGTTGCTACGGATGGATCATTTTTGTCCATTGAACCTACATTACGTGGGTTCTCATAGTGGTCTATTACTTTTTCACTGTAAGCCATGTTACTCTCCTCGTTGCTATCAAATAAGTTATCGATAACTCGTTGACACCAAACTTATCTTAAATTCTGAATGCTTTTACTCAATGTTTTATTTAGTGAGCAGCCCATTCAACTGAATCTATATCAATACCGTCTTTGAACATTTCCCAAAGCGGTGACATATCACGTAAATGACCAATGGCACCTTTAATGAGGTCAATTGCATAATCAATTTCTTCTTCCGTGGTAAAACGACCAAAGCTAAAACGAATTGAGCTATGCGCCATTTCATCATTTAAGCCTAAAGCACGAAGTACATAAGACGGCTCTAAACTTGCTGAGGTACAGGCACTGCCTGATGATACGGCTAAGTCTTTCAATGCCATAATGAGTGACTCACCTTCAACAAAGTTGAAGCTAATATTTAAGTTACCGGTGTAACGTATATCAGCATCACCGTTAATAAAGACTTGTTCCATGCCGTTGACGCCAGCCCATAAACGGTCGCGCATTGCGGTTACATGTACTTGGTCTTGTGCCATTTCGTCCTTCGCAATACGACAGGCTTCACCCAGACCAACAATTTGGTGTGTCGCTAAGGTACCAGAACGCATACCTCGTTCATGCCCTCCTCCATGGGTTTGAGCCTCTAGACGAATACGCGGTTTACGACTTACATATAACGCGCCAATGCCTTTAGGTCCATACATTTTATGTGCTGAAATTGACATTAAATCAACTTTCAATACTTGCATGTCGATGTTAATTTTACCGGCACTTTGTGCGGCATCAACATGAAAAACAATTTTACGTGCTCGACACATCTCACCAATTTCACTGATATCTTGAATGACACCAATTTCATTGTTTACTTGCATGATACTCACTAAAATCGTGTCATCGCGCATGGCATCGTTGAGTTTATTTAAATCGATTAAACCATTCTTTTCTGGGTCAAGGTACGTTACTTCGAAGCCTTGACGTTCTAATTCACGACAGGTATCTAAGACCGCTTTATGCTCAGTTTTACAAGTAATAATGTGCTTACCTTTCTTATGATAGAAATTAGCAGCACCTTTAATGGCAAGGTTGTTTGATTCTGTTGCACCTGACGTAAAAACAATTTCACGTGGGTCAGCATTAATTAACTCCGCAACTTGGTTGCGAGCAATGTCCACCGCTTCTTCAGCTTGCCAACCAAATTTGTGTGAACGTGACGCAGGATTACCAAAATGACCATCGTTGGTCATGTATTGCATCATTTTTTCTGCGACACGCTTGTCTACGGGTGTAGTCGCTGAATAATCAAAATATATAGGAAGCTTCATTCGCTCACTCTCTCCAATGGAAAATCTTTAATACGTTACACGACTCGTTTACCAGCCGCTCATTATACTATTAGTCTTTATTACTGTTTCTAAGGTCAGATCCTTGTGGGCATTAATATGCATTTCATCTTGGCGTTTTGAAACCGTTTGCACATCCCGTTTATTAACAAGATCCGACAAGGTGATATTTTGCAAGAAGCCTTCAATTTGTTGGCTTAATCCTTCCCAAAGGGAATGCGTTAGGCATTGTTCTCCGTCCTGACAATTACCTTGACGCGAGCACTTTGTCACATCAACACTTTCATTCACTGCAAAAATAATATCAGCAACTGCAATTTCTGCTGAACATTTCCCTAAGCGGTAACCACCGCCTGGACCGCGAACACTGGTTACCAGTCCATCTTTTCTTAAACGAGAGAACAGCTGTTCTAAATAAGATAAAGAGATGGCTTGACGTTCTGAGATGTCGGCCAAAGAGACGGGGCCAGAAACGGCATGGATAGTGACATCTAACATGGCAGTAACTGCGTAACGACCTTTAGAAGTAAGTTTCATAATCTATTCTCAAACTCTGCGTTATTGTACTCAAAACATGACTTTAGTAAAGTCACAACCATTTGCAAATAAAACAGAGAAGAATACCTTAGATAAACGCTAACTATGCACTTTAACCCAAGCTTAAAAGTTATTTAAACAAATACCCTAGTAATTTACTCAGGTATTCTATACCAAAAACAATCGCCACGGAAGTAATACTTGACTGTTTTACTCAACTATTATTTCAGTGACGATATTTACATGGAGACCATTGAGGGATTAAATTTCAGGATCGAAGCTCGTTACTTTATTTTCACGACGCTGAGCCGCTGCTTTTTCATCTTCAACAAACTCGCCCACACTAAGTTCAGGTAGGCTTTTAGAACAAACATTTCCGCCTAAGGTATTAATTTCTTTACAAAGCTCACTCACTCTATCGTCCATTAAATGCATATGGTCAAGTAAACGACCAATGGCTTTAGCCACAGGATCAGGGTTATCTGGTGAAACAGCGTAAGCATCAAAGCCATATTTTTTAGCGGTTTCTTCTCGTTGTAGGTTTTCATTATTAGCGGATGTTTTAGAAATAATTCGTCCGGGTATGCCGACTGCTGTGGCATTGGCAGGTATGTCTTTTACGACTACGGAGTTTGAACCAACTTTTCCGCCCCTCCCTATCGTTATTGGCCCTAGCACCTGAGCACCAGCACCAATCACAACATCATCTTCTAGCGTAGGATGGCGTTTCCCTGCTTTCCAGCTTGTACCACCTAAGGTTACACCTTGATACAACGTAACGTCGTCACCAATTTCAGCAGTACCACCAATAACAACACCCATACCATGGTCAATAAAAAACCGACGCCCTATGGTCGCACCGGGATGAATTTCAATGCCTGTTAGCCAACGTGAAAACGTAGAAAACACCCGCGCTAAGAGTTTCCAGTCCGCACACCACAATTTATTGCTCACGCGATGCAGCCATATGGCATGCAAGCCAGGGTAATTGAGTAATACTTCTATACTGGTACGAGCTGCGGGATCTCGATCAAAGACACTATTGATATCTTCTTTGATACGACTAAACATAAATTATTCCTTTCTTTTTAAAGCTAATTTTGCGGATAAAACTCATTATCATGAGTTAAGAATAGCTGCTATCACTTGTTTTTACTCACTCTTTCCATCGAGGCAAAAATACCACGCATCATTTTAACTTCTTTTGCGTCTGGTCGAGCACGATTAAATAATCGCCTTAATTTGGTCATTACCAAGCCAGGATGGTTTTCTACAATAAAGCCCGTCGCTTTAAGCGCTTTTTCAAAGTGCTCATAAAAACGCTCGGTTTCCTCCACAACGGGATAAGATTCATCTTCACTTTTCGTTTTAGCAACGAGGTTGCCGTTACCCGTACTACGTTCCTGATAACGTTGGTCATGTGCTAATAGATAACTGGTTCGTACCTCATAACTCAGGGTTTGTACGGCCATCGCTAAATTTAACGAACTGTAATCAGGATTTGCTGGTATCTGTACATGAAAATGACAAAGTTGTAACTCTTCATTGGTTAAGCCACTACTCTCTCGGCCAAAGACCAACGCAACTGAGTACTTATCCGCTTCGGCAATTATTTTTTCACCACATGCTCGTGGCTCTAACATAGGCCAAGGTAAAGTACGTGAACGCGCACTGGTTCCAATCACTAAGCCACAATCTTCAATAGCTTCCTCAAGCGTACTGACCACTTTCGCATGAGTTAATACATCGGTAGCCCCTGCGGCTAGAGCTTGCGCTTGACCATTAGGCATTTCAAGAGGGTTAACAAGTATAAGCTGACTTAATCCCATTGTTTTCATTGCACGTGCGGCACTGCCAATATTTCGACAATCAGAGGTATTAACTAAAACTATTTTAACGCGGTTTAATAGTGAACTCGTGGCGTTACTTTGTGGAGAACCTTGTTGAGAATCTGACATTTTTACTCTACTTGTATACTTGTTAGGGCTTTTTCTACAGATTAAACCCATCTAGATGGCTAATATTCTATCACAGAAGCATCATGCCATTGTTAACAAAAAATACCAACATTATGAATTTTTACTCGTTGAAAGTTACTATTTAGTTGTTTTTTCATTAAATTAACCAGTGATTCATAAATACTGTCTATTTATTGAACATGATTTCAATAAGGCTATCGCTAAGTCGATTTTTGTTTGCTATAATTTGCGCGCCCAATTTCAAGGCTTTTCGAGGCATTATTATAAATGATTATAAATGCTATTTTCATTAATAATAGTTTCTTGAAAGTCTATTGTTCTTTTTAAAATTTATTTACAAATAGGTACTCTATTATGCACCCCATGCTAAATATTGCCGTGCGCGCAGCGCGCAGCGCAGGTAAAGTTATCGTCCGCTCTCTTGAGCAGCTTGATAAAGTAGAAATTGAATCAAAAGGAACTAACGATTTTGTCACCAGTGTTGATCTTAATGCTGAAGAAGCCATTATTGAAACTATTCGTAAATCATATCCAGATCACACGATTATTGGTGAAGAATCTGGTGTTTTAAAAGGCAGTGACGACGATTATCAATGGATTGTCGATCCGCTTGACGGCACAACTAACTTCATCAAGGGTATTCCTCACTTTTCAGTCTCTATTGCACTAAAAGTAAAAGGTAAATTAGACCAAGCGGTTGTTTTTGATCCCATTCGCGGCGAATTATTTACCGCCAGTCGTGGTAAAGGTGCACAATTGAACGGTTTCCGTATTCGCGTAAATAGTAACAAAAATATTTCTAGCACTGTTTTAGCAACAGGCTTCCCGTTTAAACACAAACAACACACAGCTGCTTATATGGCAATGTTCTCAGCACTATTTCAAAAAACTACCGATATGCGCCGTACTGGCTCGGCAGCACTTGACCTTGCTTATGTTGCTGCAGGTCGTGTTGATGGATTTTTTGAAATAGGTTTAAAACCTTGGGATACTGCTGCGGGTGAATTATTAGTGATTGAAGCGGGTGGTTTAGTTACCGACTTTACGGGTGGACACAACCATGCCCAATCAGGCAATATTGTGGCAGCAAATACTCGTATATTAAGAGATATTTTACAAGAAATCCGCCCTCATCTAGGTGATGCGCTAAGTAAATAATTATTGCTGAGTCATTTAGTACTGTAATTGAAGGCGCGACAGACTCTGTTAAAATAGGTCTCTGTAGCGCTTTTTTGCTTTAATTTACTTAGTTGCTACAGTACACTTTTAAAGAGAACACATGGAAAATATTAGCACCACAAAACAAGATTTTGTTGCGGGAGAAGTTGCCTTAGTAGGCGCTGGCCCAGGCGATCCTGAGCTATTAACCTTACAAGCTTACCGTTTTATCAAACAAGCAGAAGTTGTCATCTACGACCGCTTAGTGAGTGATGAGATAATGGCACTCCTACCAAATGACTGTGTTAAAATCTATGTAGGAAAAAAACAAGCCGATCACCGAGTGCCACAAGAGGGCATAAACCAGCTACTGGTAGATCACGCATTAACCGGTAAAAAAGTAGTGCGTTTAAAAGGAGGAGACTCTTTTATTTTTGGTCGCGGCTCAGAAGAGGCACAGTTTTTATTAAGCCACGGCCTTGCTTGTCATATTGTACCGGGCATGACCGCCGCGTCAGCCTGTACTAGCTTTGCTGGCATTCCGTTAACCCATAGAAACGTTGCTAGAAGTTGTACTTTTATCACCGGAAATGTACAAAATAACGGTGCCTTAGATTTACCTTGGCATACATTGAACGATAAAGAACAAACCGTTGTTTTTTATATGGGTATAAAAAGCTTACCTATCATTACCAAACAGTTAATTGCTGCAGGTCGTGATAAAAACACCCCCGCGGCGTTAATACGTAAAGGCAGTCATCCAGACCAACAAGTCATTAAAGGCAATTTAAGCAATTTATCTGAGCTGGTCACCTTGCATAATATTAAGCCACCTAGTTTGATTGTTATTGGGGATGTCGTTGATACTTTCCCAAGTAAACAACTCACTAACCTAGGGTACTTATCGCCAGAGCCTTTAGAAAAATAACTACGGCTAAATAGCTGCAAACTAATAAGTAAATATATAAATAAAAAGCACTGATAACTTACCTTCTCAGGTATATTAAAAGTGCTTTTTTATTATCAAGCAAGGCCTGAAGAATTTTATTATGAAGGTTTTGCTCTGCGTGCTGCGGTATTATTGCCCGCATTAGACCTTCTGCGTCTAGATTGACCATTCCTAGTATTAGCGTTATTACCACTGGCATTGCTGCCTGAACGCTGACCATCTTTATGTTCAACCCGACTACGACCTGCCGCTTTGGCTCTTTTCGGTTTGCCTGCTTTAAGTGGTCTTATCGCACGAGAATCACCTAATTCATTGGCGGGGATAAATTTTTCTATCACTTTACGCTCAATATGCTGTTGAATAACATGTTCAATATCCCATAACAACTCTAACTCATCGGCACAGACTAAAGACAAGGCTTGCCCAGTATTCCCTGCACGTGCAGTTCGACCAATGCGGTGCACATAATCCTCTGGTACATTGGGTAAATCAAAATTGACAACCTGTGGTAATAAATCAATATCAATACCACGTGCGGCAATATCCGTTGCCACAAGCACTTTGACTGAGCCGTCTTTAAATGCCGCCAGTGCTCTTGTACGTGCTCCTTGGCTTTTATTACCGTGTATTGCCGCCGCACTTAACCCTTCGGCTTCAAGGTGTTTAGTCAGCTTATTTGCACCATGCTTAGTTTTTGTGAACACTAACACTTGTTGCCAGTTATTCTCTTGTATTAAGTGGGTTAACACAGCTGATTTACGTTTTTTATCTACCGCAGTTAACCATTGCGTTACTTTTTCTGCCGTACTGTTTTCAGCGTTAACCGAAATTTCTAAAGGTTTATTCACCAAGCCCTTAGCTAAGGCGCGAATATCAGGTGAAAATGTGGCTGAGAAAAGTAAGTTTTGACGATCTCTTGGTAATACCGCGATGAGTTTTTTAATATCGCGAATAAAGCCCATATCTAGCATGCGATCAGCTTCATCCAAAATGAAAACTTCTAGCTGACTAAATTTCAATGCCTTTTGATTATATAAATCCAGTAAACGTCCCGGTGTAGCCACTAATACATCGACACCTTGGCGTAAACGCATCATTTGAGGATTAATTTTAACGCCACCAAAAACCACGGTAGACTTCAAGTTTAAGTACTTCCCGTACATTTCTATGCTTTCATGAATTTGTGCAGCAAGCTCTCGTGTTGGTGTAAGTATTAATGATCTAACATTATTTGCAGAGACTTTTTGACCCTTGCTTTCACTCAGTCGTTGTAATAGCGGTAAGGTAAAGCCAGCCGTTTTTCCGGTACCTGTTTGCGCAGCAGCCATCACATCACGCCCAGAAATAACGGCGGGTATAGCTTGAGCTTGAATAGGTGAAGGTGTTTCATACCCCTTATCACGCACTGCTTTTAGTAATGCCTCAGACAAACCTAAATCCGTAAACTTGATTGGCGTCTCACTCATAAATATTCTCTTTAAAAAGTATATAAAAACACTGACTTTTTTTGAAAAGGGTTGTCAGCATGAAAGGGCGGCAGCATACAGTATGCTTGATGGTAAGTCTATGGGATTGTCTTTTCTCTCAAGAAGCCTACTCAGCAAAGCATATAAAATTATAGTCTATTTTATAAGTAAGCTTAAATATTTACTCATTAAAGCTAAACATGATCAATAGGCTTCAGAGAATACGAACAGATAAAGCGTTCAATCACATTAATACTTTTCCCCCACGGGCATAGAACATTTATCTTTATTTAGTACCCAACAAACAAAAGTAAATGCGGGTATATTCATCAGCAACCCATACATTAAAGGAATGATGGCTAATGCAGGTTGATGCATAATACTTAACGCCACCATAATTGCTGTACCCGCATTTTGAACGCCTACTTCTAAGGCAATAGTTCTCCTATCCTCAGCAAAAATATTAAATTTTCCTGCAATAAAATAAGTCGCTAACAAGCTGACACTACACAAGGAGATTACGGCTACGCCATGCATTGATAACATTGCAGGTATTATCGTTAAATTTGTAAAAACAAGTGCACTAACCACTAATAACATTGCCATAGCAGAGATCTTTTTAATCAACGGGATTACCGATTGTGACCATTCATTTGCCCAATAGCGAATGCACATACCGATAAACGTTGGCAACAGTGTCACCAAGGCAAGTTTTTTCATGGCTGGTAATAAAGACAAACTAAAGCTTTGGCTATCTATGCTGCCACTGTAGTGAATAAAACCAAGAAATGCGATAGGTAAAATCACTGGCGATAACAGACTTACCACACCGGTTAGGCAGACACTTAAGGCGACATTGCCTTTAGCAATAAATGAAAATAAATTTGATGTTGCCCCGCCAGGGCATAATGCAAGTAAAAAAAGCCCCGCTGCTGCTTCCTTGTTAAGCCCAAAAAGTTTAATAATAAAAAGAGCAAGTATTGGTAATAAAAAGATCTGGAGAACAAAGCCAATAATCGCTGCTTTAGGCTTGTGTAATACTGCCTTAAAGTCTTTTACTTGCAGACTTAAGCCCATACCTAACATAACAATAGCTAACGCAAGGGGAAGCATAATTTGAGAAATTATTTGTTCCATATTGACTTTTAATTAATGGATTAATTGATTACGCTAAGTTTATATACAATTTTTTATCAACGCTATGATATAAGCCATTATTTGTTTTACAAATTGCCGTTAATTGGGTGAATGATTACTTTGATGGTAACACTGATATAAAAAAGCCGAGGGACTTTCGTTACTCGGCTTTAACTTGAAGGTTTCATACCTTAATTAAGGCATCATAGACTCTTGATCCGCGCCTTCTTTTTCAATCACTTCAGGTATCAAATCTTCTTTTGAAATACTTAAAGCGAGAGCCACTGCACTGGCAACATAAATTGAGGAATAAGTACCGACAAAAACACCTAATAATAAGGCTGAGGCAAAACCATGAATTAATGCGCCACCTTTAAAGAACAAGGCCGATAGAACTAATATAGTCGTAATTGAGGTAATAAAGGTTCGGCTAAGTGTTTGTGTTAAAGAAATATTAATCACTTCTTCTGCTTCACTGTTACGTATTCTTCTAAAGTTTTCACGAATACGATCCGAAACAACAATGGTATCGTTAAGTGAATAACCAATAACCGCTAATATCGCTGCTAATACCGTTAAATCGAATTCTAGCTGTAAAACAGAAAACATGCCCAGTGTTATCAATACATCATGAAATAATGCCACCACTGAACCAACAGCAAAGCGCCATTCAAATCGGAAAGCAACATAGATTAAAATACAGATCAGTGCCGTTAACATGGCTAAGCCGCCCTGCTCTGCTAAATCATCACCAACGCTCGCACCAACAAACTCAATGCGTCGCATATCCACAGTTTGGCCAGTCGCTTGTTGCAATATTTCCAGCACTTCGGTACCTAGCATTTCTGCTTTAACGTCTTCGCGTAAACCTAAGCGGATAACAACATCACGGCTACTACCGTAGAACTGTACCTTTGCATCAGCAAAGCCATTCGCTTTCATTACATTGCGCAGTTTTTCTAAATCAGCCGCTTCTTGAAAACCCACTTCAATTAACGTACCACCGGTAAAATCTAAGCCAAAATTAAGTTTGTTAGTCGCTAGCGAGAAAAGTGAAGCGATCATTAATAACGCACTGAATAACACAGCTACCTTTCGATAGCTCATAAAATTGACAGTTTCTTTTAATTGTAAAATTTGCATAATTTATCGTTCCTGCCTTTTATATAGGTAACTTATCAAGGCGTTTTCCGCCCCAAATAGCATTAACTACTGCACGTGTACCAATAACCGAAGTAAACATTGAGGTCATAATACCGATTGATAATGTGACTGCGAAACCTTTAACTGGGCCAGTACCGATAGCAAACAATATCAAGGCGGCGATCAAGGTAGTGATATTTGCATCGATAATGGTTGAAAACGCAGCATCATAACCTTGATGTATCGCTTGTTGAATAGTTTTACCCTCACGTATTTCTTCGCGAATACGCTCAAATATAAGTACGTTAGCATCAACAGCCATACCAACGGTTAAAACAATACCCGCCATACCGGGTAACGTTAATGTCGCCCCAGGTATCATAGACATGATTCCAACAATAAGGACTAAATTAGCGCCCAAGGCAAGGTTAGCGACCATGCCAAAAGCACGGTAATAAACGATCATAAAGATAAACACTAACCCAAAGCCCATCATAATAGCTTGGAAGCCAAGTTGTACGTTTTCAGCACCTAGTGTCGGCCCTACAGTACGTTCCTCTACTATAGTGATTGGTGCAATCAAAGCACCCGCACGAAGTAATAAAGCCAAGTTATGTGCTTCAGCAGGACTGCCCGCACCGGTAATTCGAAACGATTTACCTAAACGAGATTGAATGGTCGCAATGGAGATGATTTCTTGTACTTTTTCAAAAATAATATTCCCTTCAGCATCTTTTCTATCAGTCGCTTTGTATTCAATAAAGACTGTGGCCATGGGTTTACCAATATTACTTTTAGTGCCGGTAGACATTTTAGCGCCACCAGCACTATCGAGTGAAATATTCACTTCTGGGCGTGAGTATTCATCAAAGCCTGATTTAGCGTCAGTTATATGATCTCCCGTTAACATAACACGTTTTTTCAATAAGCTTGGATTACCGTCTTTATCTCTTAACAAGATGGCGTTAGCTGGTATGCGACCATTTAATGCATTTGATAAATCGCCTTCGGTATCGACTAATCTAAATTCAATGGTAGCAGTGGCATTAAGTATCTCTTTCGCTTTAGCGGTATCTTGGACACCCGGTAATTCAATAACAATATGTTTTTGACCTTGGCGCTGAACTAATGGCTCGGCAACACCCAGTTCATTAACACGATTACGAATAATGGTAATATTTTGCTCTAAAGCGTATTCACGAATTTCTTTAAGCTTATTTTCAGTCATTTTTGCCGTTAAGGTTAAGCTATCTTCATCCGTGCTTAACAATAAATCACGGTAGCGGTCTCCCAGCAAGGCTTCTGCCGCGTCTAAGTCTTCAACTTTACGGAAAATCACAATAACGGCGTCATCGGCCTCTCTTACACTGCGATAACGAATTTTTTCATTACGTAAATCACCGCGAAAGTCACTCACCATACCTGATTTAGCTTTATTGATGGCTTCTTTCATGTTCACTTCCATCAAGAAGCTAACACCGCCACTTAAATCTAAACCTAATTTCATTGGTGTACCACCAATGGCTGCTAACCAGTCTGGTGTATTAGGCGTTAAATTTAAAGCAACTGAAAACTTTTGACCTAAGTTGTCATCAAGTACATCACGCGCTTTAAGCTGATCTTCAGTATTTTTAAAGCGTGTTAACACTTGTCCATTGTCTAAGCTAATACTGTCAAAGGTTAGGTTATTTTGTTGTAAATACGCTTTGATACTATCAAGCGTAGCTGCATTCGCTTCGATACCGCGTAATCCGGATACTTGCACCGCAGGTGATTCACCATATAAATTTGGTGTGGCATAGAGTGCACCGAAAGCGACAATAATTGCCACCATCAGTGATTTCCATAAAGGGTATTTGTTTAACACAATCTGTCCTTTTCTTTATTTTTTTCGCTAATAAAAAAGCATTATAGTGCTTTATAGCTTTTAGCTAAGTTAATTGGCTTTAGTTCAAAGAAAAAGCACGGAGTTGACGCATGTCAATAAGTACTTTTTCTGATGAAACCAAGCTAAATAACAATGATAAAACTATAAAGATTTCATTGTGCCTTTTGGAAGAACGGCGTTGACAGCACCTTTTTGTACTATTATTTCAATACCTTCGCTAATGCTAACAACGATAAAGTCTTTTTCGTCTGAGACTTTAACAATTTTACCTACGATACCGCCTTGTGTTAACACTTCGTCGTTTTTAGCTAATGAAGACATTAAACCTTTTTGCTCTTTTACACGTTTTGCTTGTGGACGATAGATCATGAAATAAAATACTAAACCAAAAACGGCTAACATAATCATCATTTCAAACCCACCACCACTTGCTGTTGGTGCGCCTGCGGCGTGTGCTGTACTGATAAATAAACTCATATAATCCTCTATTTCTTATTTTTTAATGCTTAATTAATTAGTGAGTGACTTTTTATTTTATTGCTCTTCACTTTGATTAAGGCGTCAACGCTATTCATTGACTAACGTCAACTCCGTGTATTTTCCTATCAATAAAAGCAAACACCTGCAAAATATTAAGTCACTGTTTTGAACAAAATCATTTCTGTTACTGTTTTCTAAATTTATACCAATTCCACTAATTTCCTTCCCACTCAGCGAGATTTAAAAGACTTAGAGGCAAGGCATTGATTGAAGAGAATGGTTATTCAGGAGAATATGCTCCTGCTTTCTCTAATAAGCTACATCCTTGTGGCGTCCTTGTCGAAATCAATAACGCTGCATGTAAGCCTTTAAACTCGCCCTTTGGGCGTTTGTCAGTACGTCGATAATCGCACAGAATTCCTTTAATATAGAGTAACTATATACAAAAAAAATTCCATTTATTTTCAAAGCCCTGACAAGCTCTGAGTGGGAACTAATTTAATGGACATGGTATTACTTACTGCCTTGCGCTAATAGTGGTACGGGTAAACCACGTAAAGCGTAAAAATCTTCCACAAAGGAGTCTAATTTACCTTGCTCAATCGCATCACGCAAACCATTCATCACTTTTTGGTAAAAATGTAGGTTATGCAAGGTATTTAATTGTGAGCCTAAGATTTCTTTACATTTATCTAGATGATGTAAATAAGCACGAGAGTAATTTTTACAGGTATAACAATCACAGGTTTCATCCAGTGCTCTGGTATCTGTTTTATGAGCCGAGTTGCGAATTTTAATCACACCAGTATTAACAAATAAATGACCATTTCGGGCATTGCGTGTTGGCATAACACAGTCAAACATATCAATACCACGACGAACACCTTCAACGAGATCTTCTGGTTTTCCTACTCCCATCAGATATCGGGGCTTATTTTTAGGTATCAAGGGGGCGATATGATCTAATATTCTAATCATATCTTCTTTAGGCTCACCTACTGATAAACCCCCTATAGCATAGCCGTCAAATTCAATCGCTTTTAAGCCGGCAACAGAGACTTCACGTAAATCTTCATACATGCCGCCTTGTACAATACCAAACAGCGCATTAGGACTATCACCATGAGCATCTTTTGAGCGTTGTGCCCAACGAAGTGATAGTTCCATTGAGTCTTTTGATTCTTTATGACTTGCTGGGTACGGAGTGCATTCATCAAAGATCATCACCACATCAGAGTTTAGGCTGCGCTGAACTTCCATTGAACGCTCAGGTGTTAGCATGATTTTCTCACCATTTACCGGTGAGCTAAAACGTACGCCTTCTTCAGTAATTTTACGCATTTTACCTAAACTAAACACTTGAAAGCCACCCGAGTCAGTTAGAATAGGCTTATGCCAATGCATAAAATCATGTAAGCCGCCATGCTGTTCAATAATATCGGTGCCAGGGCGCAACATTAAATGAAAGGTATTACCCAGAATGATATCTGCCCCCGTTGCGGCAACGTCTTCGGGTTTCATGCCTTTAACCGTGCCGTAAGTGCCTACGGGCATAAAAGCAGGGGTTTCCACTACACCGCGGTCAAACGTTAATCGTCCACGTCGAGCTTTACCATCGGTATTGATTAGCTCAAAGGTCATTTTATTTTTTACAGTCTTTGTCATAAATTGTCTCTCTCACCCACTAGCTAAACAGGCTGGCGGTGGTTGGTTTAATTGCTTTATAATTTAGCCAGTGTACTTCTTATAGCTTACTGTTCTTCACTCGCGTTTTATACCAATCTCATTTCTACTTGTTAAAAAAGATCACATAATTAATGAAACGGAACTGGTATTAGTTAGCATTTCCTTAATTTTTATTCGTTAGAAACATGGCGTCGCCGTAACTAAAAAATCGATACTCCTGTTTTATTGCATGCTCATAAGCTGACATAATATGTTCATAACCAGAAAAGGCGCTAACCAACATAAGTAGTGTTGATTCAGATAAATGAAAGTTAGTCACTAAGGCATCAATAAGTTGAAATTGATAACCTGGGGTGATAAATATATCCGTATCACCATAAAAAGCGCTTAATGGCTCGTTTTTATCTTGGGCGGCTTTTGCCGCACTTTCCAGTGAACGTACTGACGTGGTACCAACCGCAATTACTCGACCGCCAGCCGCTTTGGTTCTTGCTATTTGGGCAACAACGTCATCCGATACTTCAACATACTCAGCGTGCATCACATGATCTGCTATTTCATCCACTTTAACTGGCTGAAAAGTGCCCGCACCGACATGCAAGGTAATAAAAGCAAGTTCAACGCCTTTTGCTTGGATTTTTGCTAATAAGGGCTCATCAAAATGTAAACCTGCCGTTGGTGCTGCAACCGCACCCGGTTTCTCATTATAAACGGTTTGATAGCGTTCTTTATCACTCTCTTCATCGGGTCTATCGATATAAGGCGGCAGTGGCATATGACCTATATCTTCTAGAATTTCTAAAATGGATTGCTCACTATTAAACTTCAATTCAAAAAGTGCGCCGTGCCTTGCCACCATGGTTGCTTTAACTCTTCCTTCTTCCGCTTCACTGCCAAGCGCATTGCCTAAGTATATTTCACTACCCACTTTCGGGGATTTACTCGCACGAATATGAGCCAGTGCGGTATGTGGGTCAAGAATGCGTTCAACCAAGACTTCAATTTTTCCACCACTGGCTTTTTGCCCAAAGATTCTGGCGGGAATAACACGCGTATTATTAAAAACCAATAAATCACCCGCATTTAATTGCCCGACAAGATCAGTAAAAACAGCGTCAGTGATCGTGCCAGACTGCCCATTTAAAATCATTAAACGACTAGCGCTTCGCTCTGACTTGGGGTAACGCGCAATAAGGGCTTCGGGTAAATTGAAGGAAAAATCTGATACACGCATGATATTGACTATTTTACTGGCTTAAAAAAAGCGTAATTTTAGAGCTGCACGCCATTGATAGCAAGTTAATTCGCTACTTTTAAAGCTTAACCCTATAGAACATTGAACAAAGTAGGTATTATGAGCCGCTATAGTCAGTATTTAGCTAAATAATCTCTATATGACAATTTTTAGGCTATGTTAGTGATAAGCGGTACAAACTTATCCCAATCTGACTTATACAAGGTTAATGGCATATGAGAGATGAACTTGCATTTACTATAGCAAACAGTATTATTCATGGCTTTGAGCGCCATGTTGCCCTCTTTACTGAAATTACTCAATCAGCCCGAGAGCGCTTTCAACAATGTCAATGGCAAGAAGTTCATCGCTCAGCCAGAGCAAGAACCAATTTTTATGACCAACGCGTAAAAGAAACCATTGACAGCGTAAAAGAAAATTTTAACATTACCGTATTTTATAGCGATTTGTGGCTAGAAATCAAAGTTGTTTACTCTGACTTATTAATTGACCATAAGCAGCCAGAATTAGCGGAGTCCTTCTATAACTCCGTATTTTGTCATCTATTTGAGCGTAAATATTATTACAACGATTATATTTTTGTTGAAAGTACCGCGCACCGACTGGATGATCAAGAAGCCCCTAAAATTTACACCTCTTATCGACCGAAAGAGCTAGGTTTAAAACAAACAATTTGTGACATTATTAAGAGCCAGAAAATAGATATTCCTTTTGAAAATATCAATCGTGATCTTGATTCGCTTATTAGTGCCTTTCGTCGCCAAGCACACAAAACCCGGGTAAAATTAGCAGACTTACAATTTGATATTCTTAATTTTACTTTTTATCGCAATAAAGGTGCCTACATAATTGGCCGTGTATTATCTCCAGCAGGAGAAACCCCCTTTATTATTGCTGTACTTAATAATGAAAAAGGGGGCTTGTACTTAGATGCATTACTCACCACCAGCAAAAGTATGGCCGTGGTTTTTGGCTTTGCGCGCGCTTACTTCTTTGTTAATTGCTTACACCCTTATGCCCTCGTTAATTTTTTACAAGGGCTTATGCCCCATAAAACCAAAGCAGATTTATATTCTGCTATTGGCTTTCATAAACAAGGGAAAACGCAGTTTTACCGAGACTTCCTCGATCACCTTGAGTCCAGTGATGACCAATTTGAGTTAGCTGCAGGTATTAAAGGTATGGTGATGTCGGTATTTACCCTGCCCTCGTATCCCTATGTATTTAAGATTATTAAGGATAAATTCTCTCCCAGTAAGCTCATGACCAAACAAGACGTGAAAGGCAAGTATCGTTTAGTGAAACTACATGACAGAGTGGGTCGCATGGCAGATACCATGGAGTATTCAGAAGTGGCTTTTCCCAAAAACCGCTTTAATAAAGAACTGATCACTGAGTTAGATAAAGTCGCACCTTCCATTATTCGCTATGAAGGTGAAGGAGAAAAAGAACTGCTTATCATTGAACATGTTTACATAGAGCGCCGTATGACGCCACTGAATCTATACCTGATAGAGGCGGTGAAAAACAAAGATCAAAATAAAATTAATGAAGCTATGTTTGGCTATGGTGAAGCCATTAAACAACTTATCTCTGCTGATATTTTCCCTGGCGACATGTTACTCAAAAACTTTGGTGTAACGCGACATAATAGGGTCATTTTTTATGATTATGACGAGATAACCTACATGAATGAGGTTAATTTTCGGGTGAAGCCTAAACCAATGAATGAAGAACAACTATATGCCGCAGAGCCGTGGTATAGCGTTTTACCGGGGGATATGTTCCCCGAAGAAATAGCCACCTTTGCACTGGCAAACCCCTGTTATTTAAAAGCATTTAAAATACACCACCAAGACTTATTGACTGCCGATTATTGGCTAAAATGCCAACAAGAGGTTGCTAATGGCATCTATAAAGATATCTACCCTTACCCCGATATGTTTCGCTTGCGCGCCTCAAGAAATAGAGCTTCTCACGGATAGCCTTTACATGGTTTGAGCCGACACCATGCTCAAGTAGTCAGTTAGGAAAACCGCCTCGGTTAATTGCTGTTTGTTGATAAAATAAACGAACGCGCTATAAATGCACATTTTTTCTTTACCTTTGTGACTGCATCCGTATAATGCGAATCCGTTGCAGGGGTGTAGTTCCAATTGGTAGAACAGCGGTCTCCAAAACCGATGGTTGGGAGTTCGAGTCTCTCCACCCCTGCCATTTTTTATTCCTGTCACCCTCATTTTTTAGCGCTCCTTATTTTTAACTCCCTACCCTTATCATCCGAATTTAGGATCTTAATAATCTCGCTAAATTCCTGTTATAAAATATAATCAAGCCAGAAAGCTTATCTACTGTTCGTCAGCAATGAATTCTGTCATTATGCTCTTTTGATTTATTAGCATAAGCTTTCACTCTAAATAATAGCGAGCCATCACGGATGAGCATAAGTCAGCATCAATTTGAGCAACTAACTGAAATGGGCATAAGTCTTTGGCAGTCGCGTTCTCGCGACAACCAAGACAATGCAAAGCAGGCATTGTCTATAAATTATATTGATACTGACTTAGCAGAACTGATTAACCAGCAAGTGTTTACTGATATTGTATTAGCGTCGGGTTTATCTATGGGTGAAATATCTCACCAAGGTAACCATATTGATTTAGGGCTTTTTAACTGGTATTTCAGCGAAAACTCACCACAAAGTGAAATACTATGGCGTGATCAGCAACTTATAACTCCCCCTATCGAAAAAATTTCAACCTCGCCACGACTTAAAAAACAGCTGTGGCACGTACTGAGTAAACAAGCACTATGAGTAATAGCATAAAGCCAAAAACGCATGATTTTATCACAGTACAACCGAGTGATATCAACGAATTAATGCCAATAGAACTTGCTTGCCATTCACACCCTTGGAATGAAAAAACCTTACTAAGTTGCATAGGTGGTCGTTACTTTGGTGAAAAGCTTGCTGATAAATTGAGCCAAAATAAACAGACAAGCTCAACTCAACAATTGACTGAACCCCTTGGCTTTTATATTGGGGAGTATGTGGCGGGTGAAGCGACACTTATGGATATTTGTGTTTTACCTGCTCAGCAAGGTAATGGTTACGGTAAACAATTACTTCATCAATTTTTAGTACAGGCAAAGAAACGGGGTGCCAACAAGGTGTTTTTAGAAGTACGCGCTAAAAACATTGCCGCACAAATGCTTTATATGAATGCGGGTTTTATTGAGATAAACCGTCGTACAGGCTATTACCCTAGCAGTTCAGGCTTTGGTTATGAAGATGCTATAGTGATGTCTTTAACATGGTAGTAATACGATAAAATACCACTTATCATCCCACTTACTTATTCTCAAGTTAGGCATTAACAAATAATAACGTTTTCAAACAAAGTACAGCTACTTAATTTATCACCTTTGATTAATATAATGATAAGGATCATAGGAGATAAATATGTATACTAAAATAATGCCTACCACAAAGAGCCAACTAACTCATGAAGACGTCACCAATCTGGTGGTTAATGAGGCCTTAACTAAAATAAGTCAACTTTCAGGTTTAAGTCAACAGGGAGCATTTGCACTGTTAGCTAAACAAGTTAATGATAATTATCCGCTCAATAGAACCGCTAAACATACGCCAACACTTGATCATAATGAATTTAAGTTCATTTCAGGCTTGTTCAATTAACGACATAGAATGTGTTCATTTCTACTGGCTAAAATCCCCCATTACATTGTTATTTATTTACATGCCTATGTAGTATAGTCAGGAACGTTTTATAAGCGTCATCTTCGAAGTCTCTAATCGAAGTTCCATTGCGCTTTAGAAACTAGATCCCCGTATTAAAGCACCACGGGGATGACGATCCTGAGCCAAGTGCATAGGCATGTTTATTTCATCATTAGAACAACGAGTGATTAAAATAAATGCCTCGTCCTTGCCAATTTTTCCTATGGTTAAAACAGACTAACTAATTAGCGGAATTGGTATTAAACTATCATTTAAAATTTGACATCGCTAGGTAACGTGGTTTAATAAAACAATACTCAAAACAAACCCTTGCAATACTAGGTCCTTAAAAATAACACAATGAATTATCAAGGGTTAGATAACCAGTCGTTTTATAAATTACCTGAAGGCGTGAGTATTAGTCTTATTTCAGCAGGCATAACAGTACGATCTTGCGCTTACCTCTATGATTTTATAATTCGCTCAGTCATTGTCGTACTTTTTGCTTTCGCCCTGAAAATATTTGGTGAGTCTGGGACTGGAATGTCCTTAATTGTCTATTTTTGTGTTTCTTGGGGCTATTACATTTTTTTTGAAGCCAAAGATGGACGAACTCCTGGTAAAAAGAAATATAACTTAAGAGTCGTTCAAGACAACGGCTTACCTGCTAATTTACAAAGTATTATTATAAGAAATTTATTGCGCCCTGCCGACTCTTTTCCTTTTGCTTATGCATTAGGCATAGTGACAATGGCTTGTGGAAAAGAATTCAAACGCATTGGCGATTGGTGTGCTGGCACCATGGTTATTCATGAAAATAATATTGCCTATGAAGAAGTTTCTTCTGAGAACCATGTAAGCAACCCCAATATTATTTTATCTACCGAAGAGCAAAAGGTTGTCATTGCCTTTGCTGAACGTAGTTCAAAATTGTCACCGGCAAGGCAAGTAGAGTTGGCTAATATTCTGAGTGACAAGCTACAAGTTGCTGACGACGCGGCCAATGAAAAATTAAAACAAATGGCCCAGTTTTATGTCGGGCAAGAAATATGAAGCAGAATCTTTTTGTACGTAGAAATAACGAGCGATGGGGCATTTTTGTAAGCCACTGCGCCTCAAAGAAAATGGATTTACCTGCTGATTTTGCTAAACAATACCGTCAAATATGTAACGATTTAGCTATAGCCAGAACACGCCAATATTCACCCTCTCTTGTTGAAAAATTAAACCGCTTGGTCAGATTAGGTCAAAGCCGACTATATCAAGGTGAAGGAATAAAATTTAGAACCTTAATAAGCTTATTTCAACAAACCTTTATGACATCATTACATGAAAATAGATTTTTTTTATGGGCTGCTTTCGCTTCATTTTGGGGACTTGCGGTAATTTCTTATACTTGGGTTGTTGTAGACCCGACTTCAGTACATTACTTTCTCGACTTAGGCAGTATAAAAAGCATTGAGGCAATGTATGACCCCGCAGGAAGTGTGCAAAGTGATAGTCGCGCCGTCAGCTCAGACGTTCTAATGTTTGGGGTATATATCTACAACAATATTGGTATTGCTTTTCAAATGTTTGCCGGTGGGGCATTACTGTGCATAGGCGCTTTATTACCACTCCTTTTTAATAGCTTTTATTTCGGTGCTGTTTCGGCCCACATTGTTAATTCTGGCTACCAAGACCCTTTTTTTTCGTTTGTAATAACACATGGTTCGTTCGAGTTAACCGCCATAATAATTGCAGGCGCTGCAGGTGGTAAAATTGGATACAGCCTTCTCAACCCTGGGAAATTCGCAAGAAGCCAAGCGATCAGGTTAGCAGGAAAAAGTGTGTTACCTTTAATTGTAGGCGCGTTTTTAATGTTGATATTAGCGGCAATTATTGAAGCATTCTGGTCTCCCTTAGCTATCCCTTCTTTTTTTAAATATATAACAGGTGTCATCTGTTGGGGTTATCTCTTAACGCATTTATACAAAGGAACGCGTTATGGACATTACTAAGTTATCATTTACCCCACGAAAAAGAACTCCTTGGGAAGTCTTTGATTTAACACAATTAATGGTACTAACTAATTTTGTACCCCTGATGAAAATAGTGATCTTACTCTATACGCCATTAGGGCTGATTTTATGGGGCATTTTTTCAGCCGAAACCGCATCATTAATGATTTGGTGGCTAAAGCCTTTGTTAGAAAGACCTCTACTCGACTTTCTTTCGAAACGAAGTTTCTCACAACCGACAAGCGCATGGTCTTGCATAAAATCAATTCGATATTTATCAAAAACCGATATTTTCACTATGTTAACAATTCATCGCTTTAGCCCTAACAGGGCTTATTTTTCCTCAATAGAACAGTTAGAAAAGCTCAAAGGAAACGTCAAAAAATCCCGTAAAAGTGTACTCTTCCACCACGGCAAACATAAACAAACCTTTTGGATGCTTTTCTGCGTTCATGTTGAGTTTCTCTTTACTTTACTGCTTATCGCAGTGGTATTTAATTTTATCCCTCAAGGCGTAACGCTTGATGATCAGTTCATCATGTCAAGCCTTATCAACGGTAGCTTCGAACAAATATATTTCTGCTCATACCTTATAGCGATACAACTTATAGCACCTTATTTTGTTACGGGGGGATTTCTCGCCTACCTCAATACTCGGGTTAACCTCGAGGCTTGGGATATCGAATTAGCTTTTAAACAGATTGCCAATAAAATAGGTAAAACGGTATTAACTGCCACTGTGATGATATTCAGCTACTGTGTGGATATACCTGCGGTAACCGCGACTGATTTTCAGCCAGACTACAGACAAACACAAGAAAGTAATAATAAATTATCTACCGTTGAGGCCACCCGGTTACAGGTTACAAAAATTTATCAAGATAATGAACTGATTGAAAAAAGCCTCCGATGGCAAGCTGTGACGAAAGAGCCTGAAGAGCCTCAAAACAACTTAAATTTAAATTGGCTAGATAATCTTATCAAGGTAATTGCTAGCTTAGAGAGTTTCATTGGCTATATCTCTTGGTTTCTCGTGATCGCACTCATTGTTTGGGGGGCGATAAAATTATATATAATGAAAACTGAAGGTAGATTGAATTTTGGAGTAGAGCCGATTAAAAAAACGGTTCAAGAATCTAAAACATCAAGTTTCTTTACCAATATCACTTCGCCAAATTGGCCAGATGATTTACTTTTCGCCGCAGAACAAGCAAGTATAGAAAATAAATTTAGAGAAGCACTCACCTATATCCTTAGATTCTCGCTCCTATTAGCGGAACAACATTCACCGGTAACCATACATCCATCGATGACAGAAAGAGAATGTGAAAAGGCATTAATGAATGCTTTACCAAATAATTGCCATACACAGTATCGCCAGCTGTTTTCTGTGTGGATACAGCAAGCATGGGCTCATAAAAAAGCCAGTAAACATCAAATTGATGAACTCATTTTAGCCTTTCGAGCAATAGAGGCGGTAGGGATAAATAATGAGTAAAAAAAAATACCTCTTACTGCTAATACTTTTATTCGCTCTTTCTGTTATGGCTTATCTTTCTTTTTCGGCTAAGTGGGAGAGAGTCGAACAAGAAATTGGACTCAGCGAAAAAGCAAGGGTCAACCCGTTGTTAGCTGCGACGCTATTATTACAGGAAAAAGGCCTAACCCTTAATAAGTTAGACGATGTATCACAGATCTTTCAAGCAGGAAAAATCACCCTGCCAACCGGTTATCGTTTGATAATTGACGAAGCGGTATTTACTGAAATAGACTTGTTTGAGCAGGCAATAGTTAAGTGGGTAAAGGCTGGAGGCCATTTGATTTACGTGCTTTCTCCACGACGAAATATACTATACCTCGATAATAATCAGTTACTTACTTTATCCGGCGTTACGATTATGGAAGCTAAAAACCCCAAACGACGAACAGCAGTAACCGAGAGTCCCACGGTGAATATCAATCTAGCCCTAGATAAATATTCCTTAGAACTCAGTATGCCTTATAGCCATTATTTTACTCATTGTGAAGGAAAGTTATTCCAAACGTTAAAACAAGATTTAACGCTTATATGTGAAGCCTCTATTGCCAACGGTGCTATCACCTTTATCCCCAGCATTCATCCAATATCGAATTCCAGCTTAAAGCATGTAGATCATGGCGAGTTTCTACTTTGGCTTGCAGGAGAAAAGCGAGGATTATTATATTTACCGAGTCTAAACACAAAAAGTTGGCTGGTACTTATCTGGGATTGGTCGTGGCAATTCATCATGCTATCGCTATTGTGCTTGTTGTTGTACATGTGGCATGTGGCAATGCGTATTGGCTTACCTGAAACGCCAAGTCTGACGATAAAAAATTTGTTTGCCGATCATATAGAAGCCGTTGGAAATTTTATGATCACTCATCATCATCACCAAAAATTGAAAATGGCATTATTAAAAGATTTAGAATACGTGATGGAAAAAAGAAACCCTACCTATAAGCAACTCAATATACCTGAACAAGCAAATCTGATCAGTCAATCAACGGGTAAAAGTAGTGCGAAAATAAAACAGCTACTCACTGAGCCACTGCCCATAAACGATACTGAGCGTTTGCTATTTATCAAATCATTTAAAGAGTTAAGGAATTTACTGTGGATGAACTAGTAACCGACAAGTTAACCGTAGAAGAAGCATCGCAATACATAAAAAAAATAAAAGCCAATATATCGCAAGTATTAATTGGTCAAGATCTGGTTATTGAAAATGTGCTCACCGTTTTATTTGCGGGAGGGCATGTCTTGCTAGAAGGTGTCCCTGGCTTAGGTAAGACCATACTCGTTCGGGCATTATCACAAAGCTTGAATGTAACCTTTTCAAGGATCCAATTTACCCCTGATTTAATGCCTTCCGATGTGTTAGGTCATAGCCTGTACGATATGAAATCAGGGCAGTTTACCACTAAACACGGACCTGCATTTACCAATTTATTATTAGCTGATGAGATTAATCGCGCACCAGCAAAAACACAATCTGCGCTACTGGAAGTGATGCAAGAGCAGCAAATAACTCTTGATGGTGAAACGATAGCGCTTGATTCTCCATTTATGGTTTTAGCGACACAGAATCCGCTAGATCAAGAAGGTACATACCCTTTGCCTGAAGCAGAGCTTGACCGCTTTATGATGAAAATAGAATTAGATTTTCCATCGAAAGAATCAGAAGTCGCCTTGTTAAAACTTAATACCGAGCAACTGACCAATGAGCGTAAAGTAGCACGTTTACCCAGCCTCATTGACAATACTTTAATTGAAAAAATTAAAACGCTCGCTTGTAATGTCACTGTTGATGAAAAAATATATCAATATGTCGTTGATATTATGACTAAAACGAGACAGTGGCATGGTGTTTTACATGGTGCTGGATTACGAGGAAGCATCTACCTTTTAAAAGCTTCCAAGGTCAATGCCTTAATGAATGGACGAGATTTTGTTGTTCCAGATGACATAAAATTAGTCGCACCAAACATATTAAGACATCGTTTAATTTTATCCGCAGAATTAGAACTTGAAGGGATTAACCAATCTCACCTTATAAAAGAGTTATTAAATAGCGTAGAAGCACCAAGAATATGAGCGTAACGGCATTCAGACCATCGAGCGCACTCATAAAAATAATAGCACTGCTAACCATTATGGCTGTGACAATGCGTTTTTTTTATAGTCATAATGAAACGGTTATACCTTTTATAACCGCCGCGCTAGTGGTCAGCTTAGTGGTAACATTAATAGACTTATTTCAATCTAAAAATCCCCCTTCCTTTATTGTCACTCGTTCAATGCCAACACAATTAAGCTTCAACCGATGGCATACAGTCAATTATGATATTGAAAACGCTTCAACAGCAATTATTCATCTCTATATTAAAGAACACGTTAATCAACATTTTAAGTTAGATTGGCCGAGTAAAAAAATTTCAATTTTACCGGGAAAACATGCCTTACTGAAATTTCGTATCAAATCATTAAAAAGAGGCCCTGCCCAAATAGGTCCTATTGAATTATGTCTTTCTTCATCTTGGCATTTATGGCAATTTTTCTGGATTAATGATGACATCATTCAAGTAAAGACATACCCAGACTTTGAACGATTAAAACAATATCAGAGTTTAAAAGGAATGAGTAACGTACCCACTAATGGCCTCAAACAAATGAAAAAACGAGGCAGCGGCATTGAATTTCACCAACTGAGAGAGTTTCGTCAAGGTGATAGTATTCGACAAATTGATTGGCAGGCAACAAGTAAAAGACAAAAATTAATTGCTAAGGAATACCAAGAAGAGAGAAATCAACATATTACAGTAATGCTAGATGCGAGTAATCGAATGAATATAGAGACCAAAGTAGGTACTCACTTCGATGCAGCACTCAATGCTTTATTAATGCTCAGTCATACGGTGTTAAAACAAGGGGATTGGTTTAGTATGCAGAGCTTTAATCAAAAAGAACGATGGCTACCTGCAATTAAAGGCGTACAAAATGTCTCAAAGATAATGAATCACTTTTATGATTTAGAAGCCGATGAAAGTGCTAGTGATTTTATGACGGCAGTAAATAGCCTACTCAGTAAGCGAAGTAAAAGATCACTCGTTTTATTAGTGACAACACTAAATGACCAAAACTTTGAAGCGCTAGTCCCTGCACTAAAAAGGTTGCAGCAACACCATTTAGTTGCCTTAATCAATATTGAAAATGTTGCCTTAAATGAAGTGCTCAATGAAGACATCAATGATGTCAGTGATGCTAATAGGTATTGTGCTGCGATTGAACTAAAAAATAACGCGATTGGCAATCTAAAAAGAATTGAGAAAGAAGGGATTATTTGTATCGATTGCAAACCTGAGTACTTACTTCCTTATGTGATCAATACTTACTTAAATGTAAAGCATTCTGGCTTACTTTAAGTCTTAGTAATTAGTTATTAAAGAAAGTCATTATTGACAGCGTTTATTGAAGAGCTTTTCAGCTCTTCAATCATTATAATTTTCTATTCGCTTTGATTATCTATTGCTTCATTTATTTTATATGGAAAATAAACAGCCGCGAAGAAAAAGGTTAATACGCCACTTAAACGCACAGGGGTTTGACTGCCCACGCTAGCGACTTCTTCAATAACACGTCGAAAGGAAAAAACAGCCATTAACAGTAGAACCACACTCACTATCGAAAGAAGCATACTCACCATCGCAATCACCAGCGCGTCAGCAGCTGAAGGGCCACTACTGACAGCCGTTGAAAACACGACAGAGCCAATAGATAACACGATGTAAGCATACAACATGCCCAACTTAACTTTAGAGCCCGTAGCCAGAGTGTTGATTTTATTGCCGCGTGAAATGAACCAGTATATATAATAAATACCAAAGGTTATTACCGTTAGAAAAAACACCCCCCATGCAGAGAATCGTTTCATTTCTAATATAGGTTTTTCAAAATTACCCTCCGTTAAGTTTGCTTGAGGTGCTTCAAAAGAATTTTCAACTTCCGTAGTGTTTTCTAAGTCAGACATAAACATACCTTTTCATTAATATAAGATTAGAATCAAAAACATTTTAGCAGAAGAATGAGTAATGTTAAATCTTATTAATTAGTTAGCGCTATAGCCCTCTTGAATTATCGTCCTATTAGGCAAGGATTTAAGGTGTTTTGAGTTTATTGCGCGATGAGCCAAAAGGAAGACAAAAATGAGTAAAGTGGCATCAAGCCGTTTTTTCGTTTAGCGCCGTTGAATTTTGTACTCATTAAGATACTCGATAAGGGAAGATAAGAGACTGGCATCGGTGACAAGGTGGCTATGACTTAACTAAATAGATTACCTTGATGAATTAACCAAAGCGGCATATCGCGGCTTTTTTATTTTGTGGTACAATGCGCGCATTATCGAACAGTGCGAAAATAGTCGAAAAGGCTAATAAATGCATTTTATGTACACCTGTATGTACACTAGCGAGACAAATTAAATCATGACTACTCCACAAGCCGCAGCAGTAAATAGGCGCAGAACCTTTGCCATCATTTCTCATCCCGATGCGGGTAAAACGACCATCACCGAAAAAGTACTGTTATTTGGTCAAGCCATACAAAAAGCAGGCACGGTGAAGGGTAAAAAATCAGGTCAGCATGCAAAATCTGACTGGATGGAAATAGAAAAAGAGCGGGGTATATCAATTACGACCTCGGTAATGCAATTTCCTTACAAAGACTGTTTAGTGAACTTACTTGACACCCCAGGCCATGAAGATTTCTCGGAAGATACCTATCGTACCCTCACTGCCGTTGACTCCTGTTTGATGGTTATTGACGTTGCTAAAGGTGTAGAAGCCCGTACCGTTAAGTTAATGGAAGTAACACGTCTGCGTGATACCCCCATTATTACCTTCATGAATAAAATGGATCGAGATGTGCGCGACCCCATGGAAGTCATGGATGAAGTGGAAGACGTTTTAAAAATAAAATGTGCACCTATTACTTGGCCAATTGGCATGGGTAAAGAGTTTAAAGGTATCTATAATCTGCTTAATGACGAAATCATTTTATATCAATCTGGCCTAGGTCATATGATACAAGAAAAACGGGTGATTAAAGGTCTTAATAACCCTGAACTTGATAACCTGCTTGGCAACTACGCTGACGATTTACGTGAAGAATTAGAACTCGTTACTGGCGCATCCCATGATTTTAATTTAGACGAATTTTTAAACGGTGAATTAACACCGGTATTTTTTGGCACCGCACTCGGTAACTTTGGTGTTGATCATATGCTTGATGGTTTAACTAAATGGGCACCTAAACCTTTACCACGTCAAACCGATTTACGTGAAGTGAGGGCAGAAGAAGAAAAGTTCTCTGGCTTTGTTTTTAAAATTCAAGCCAACATGGATCCAAAACATCGTGATCGTATTGCTTTCATGCGTATTTGCTCAGGTAAATATGAAAAAGGCATGAAAATGAAACAAGTTCGCTTGGGTAAAGACGTTAAAATTGCCGATGCAGTCACCTTTATGGCAGGTGATCGCTCTAACGTTGATATAGCGTACGCGGGTGATATTATTGGTTTACATAACCATGGTAGTATTCAAATTGGTGATACCTTCACCGCCGGTGAAATGATGAAATTTGGTGGTATCCCTAACTTTGCGCCAGAAATGTTCCGCCGTATTCGTTTACGTGATCCTCTCAAAGCTAAACAATTACAAAAAGGACTGATTCAGTTATCTGAAGAAGGTGCGGTACAAGTCTTTAGACCCTTCATCAATAACGATATGATTGTTGGCGCGGTGGGCGTGCTGCAATTTGAAGTTGTTGTGCAACGCTTAAAAACTGAATACAAGGTTGATGCTATCTATGAGCCTATTAATGTTGCGACTGCACGCTGGTGTACGTGTGATGATGAACGTACTTTAGAGCTATTTAAAAAGAAAGCGGGTGATTACTTAGCACTGGATGGTGGCAATAACCTAACGTATATCGCGCCAACCATGGTGAACTTGTCGTTAGCTCAAGAGCGTCATCCAGAAATTGAATTTCACTCGACCCGTGAACACTAGTTTGGGGTCGTATATAACCTTCTAGCGGCGTTGCTTATTCGATTTTTATTGAGCCATTTAGCGGACTAAACTCCACAATATAAATCAAACAAGCGCCTTGCTATAAGGCTATTTATTTACCCAAATCGGAGTAAAGCAAGGTTATTTTTGATAAAAATAAAATCAAAAATAACCAAAAAACAAAATGTACTAACTGCGTAATAGCTTCTTTTTCGCAGTTAGTTGGTTCAAGACAAAAGAAAACGCGCGGAGTTGACGGTAGTCAATGAGCACGATTGATGAATGTATTGAACCAAATAACCATGAAAAAGAGTCTATTAAATGAATATTAAAGATATTTTGAGTGAAAAAGTGAGTGCGGCTATGGTTGCTGCCGGCTTGCCTGAAGGCACTAACCCAGCGATTAGTTTATCTAACCGCCCACAGTTTGGTGACTATCAAGCCAATGGTGTTATGGGGGCGGCAAAAAAGCTTAAAACCAACCCACGTGAGTTAGCAGCTAAAGTTGTTGAACAACTAAACCTTGACGGCATTGCCAGTAAAATTGAATTAGCGGGCCCTGGTTTTATTAATATTCACTTATGTGAAAATTGGTTAGCAAAACAACTTAATAATATTGCCCAAGATAAACATATCGGTGTAACACAACGTGGTGTTAACCAAGGTGATGATGTACAAACGGTTGTTGTTGATTATTCTGCGCCAAACCTTGCCAAAGAAATGCATGTGGGTCATCTACGCTCTACCATTATTGGTGATGCCGTTGTTCGGGCACTAGAGTTTCGTGGTGATAAGGTTATTCGCCAAAATCACATGGGTGATTGGGGTACACAATTTGGTATGTTAATCGCACATTTAAGCGATAAGCTTGCCAGTGATGAAGTAGCTGAAACCGCCCTTGCTGATTTAGAAAACTTTTATCGTGAAGCGAAAGTACGTTTTGACAACGAAGAAGGCTTTGCTGATAGAGCACGTGCTGATGTAGTAAAACTGCAAAGTGGCGATGCTGGCTGTGCTACGTTATGGCAACAGTTTATTGATATTTCAATCGCGCACAGTGAAGAGATATACGCCAAGTTAAACGTATCACTTAAACGTAGCGATATTATGGGTGAAAGCGCCTATAACGATGATTTATCTGCGGTAATTGATGAGTTAATGGCAAAAGAAATTGCCATTGAAGATCAAGGTGCTAAAGTTGTTTTTATTGATGAAATGGCGAACAAAGATGGCGAACCATCGGTCTTTATTGTGCAAAAATCGGGCGGTGGTTTTTTATATGCAACCACAGATTTATCTGCCTGTCGTTACCGTAGTGGCAAGTTAGCCGCTAACCGCATCATTATTTTCACTGATGCTCGCCAAGCCTTACATTTTAAACAAGTAGAGACTGTTGCTCGTAAAGCGGGGTTTTTACCTGAAACAGTTGGTTATCAGCATTGTCCGTTTGGTATGATGATGGGGGATGACGGTAAACCGTTTAAAACCCGTGACGGTGGTACCATCAAATTAGCTGAATTATTGGATGAAGCGGTTGTTCGTGCAAGTGCCTTAATCAAAGAAAAGAACCCAGAGATCAGCGATAGCGATTTAGCCGAGATTTCAGAAAAAGTAGGCATTGGTGCAGTTAAATTTGCCGATTTATCAAAAAACCGCACCAGTGATTACATCTTCAGTTGGAAAACCATGTTAAGTTTTGAAGGCGCTACGGCTCCTTATTTACAATATGCCTATTCACGAATTCAAAGCATATTTACTAAAGCTGAGGGTAAAGCAGAGAATTCCAAGGCAGGTATACTGCAAAGCCATGCCCCCATCAACATTCTTGAACCACAAGAAAAAGCCTTAGCGTTAAAATTATTGCAACTTGAAGATGTTATCGATGCGGTAATTAGTGAATGTACTCCTAACTTGTTATGTAATTACCTTTATGAATTAGCCAGTCTTTATATGAGTTTTTATGAAGCTTGCCCTATTCTTAAAGAAGGCATTAACGATGAAGTAAAAGCCTCACGTTTAGCCTTATGCCAAATCATTGCTAATACCTTAAAACACGGTTTAGATATGTTGGGCATTGAAGTAATGGAACGCATGTAAATTAGTTTATCTGACTAGGGGTTGTTGATCCTTCTCGGTTAAATTTTGTTCGAAAGATCAACAGCCCCTTAGGGTAAGGCGAATTTTTTCGCTTTACCAACATAGCAATAAAGGCAGCAATAATGCAATTCACTGATAGCCATTGCCATCTTGATGATAAGGTCTTTAGTGAGCAACTGCCCCAACTATTAGAGCAATGTCAACAACTCACCATTAACCGTATTATTATCCCGTCTATTTCTCCTGATAACTTCTCAGAGGTATTGGCGCTAACACAGCAATACCATCATAAACCGATTAAACTGTATGCCTGTTTAGGCATACATCCGTGGTTTTTAAAGGGGCTAAACACTGATCATCTTGAGCTATTACAGCAAAAGGTAGCACAAGAGCACAATAATATTATTGCTATTGGTGAAATTGGTCTTGATGGTGCCATAGCAAAGAAAGCCGGAACTTATGGGCAAACAACCGATGAAAACTGGCAACATCAGCAATATTTTTTTGATTTTCAGCTTAACCTCGCCAAACAACAAAACTTGCCAGTGATTGTGCACCATAGGCAATCGCATGACAAAATAATACCGTTATTGAAAAAACACCAATTAGATAAAGCTGGTATCATCCATGGATTTTCAGGCAGTTACCAACAGGCAAAAGGTTATATTGATTTAGGTTTTAAGTTGGGTGTAGGTAGTACCATTACTTATTCTCGCGCTAAAAAAACCATTAATACGATTAAACGACTACCTTTAACAAGTTTGGTATTAGAGACCGACGCACCTTCAATGCCATTGAGTCAAGAGATACTGACTAATAACAAGATGAATAACATCCGCAATATTGAGCCTTTATTAATCCCTGAAAATCCCCTCCTAGGTTTACAGGTAAACTCCCCCCGTAATATTATTAAAGTTTTTTCCGCATTAACAACAATACGCACAGAAAGCGCAGCAGAAATCGCCTTTCAGCTTGAAGACAATATTGAACAAGTCTTCTTTTCCTAGTTATTCGTGGGCATTACCTTGTTAGTTTTATCACTTAAACGGTAACCTCGTCTACTAAGGCGATTTAAACCACGGGTAAGTAAGAAGCCAACCAAGCCAGCTAATAACAGCATTAAACGCTGTAAAGACTGTTGTTCTTCATCAGCTTGCGCTAATTTGTTAATTAAATAAGAAGGCTCTATAGTAAACCTTAAATAACCATGGAGTTTACCGCTAGTTGAACCCGTACCTCTGATCTCGTCAACAAACGGTGTGAGCCTAGCCGATAAATCACGTTGAAAGGGCGAAATACCGTAAAGGTCATTAATACTTTTTGGACTCGTTGGCGTAAGTTCATGACCCTCTTTATCTTTTTTAACGGAAATACTGGTGGCAATTAACAAGCCAGTCTCATCATATAAGTGGGCTTGATTAACAAAGTTTACTTTTATCAAACCATCAAGGTAATGCTGTAAGAACGTTTGTTGATCTCGTTTATTTTCACTTGGTTGTTCAAGAATTACACTAATACCCACAATAGCTTGCTGGAGTTGCTGCTTAGCAACATAATGAGAGTGCTCCATTAAATTTTCGTTATTTTTTTGCCGACTCGTCTGCCAAAGAGTCATTAGAAAAATGATAAGTAAGATCGCACTCACCAATTGCATAACTTTATTATAAATCGACGATAATTTAGGGTATAAAAACGGTTCGGCTTGCTTCATAATATCACTGGTGACTGCTTTATCGCATGAGTAGCCCCACTATAGTTATATTATCAACTGATGTGAAGTTTAATATATACATAAATACCAACAGCCTAGAGAGTTAACGTGCCTGATATTAGCAAAATATTACCCCTATCGCTTGAGCAATACCACGCTCAAAACCTAAAAGGTGTACAATTACCTGTCGCTTGTAGCTTTTCAGCGCAAGCTTTTACTTTTGATGAAAAGGCTAGCGTCGACAATATCACGCAAAATAAACTAGAACTGGTCGTCTTTCAACAGCTGACTTTAGCACAGATTTTAGCGCTACAAAATAAAGTTAAGCTTGAAATAAGGGCATTAAATACGATTAATCACCGAAACAATCAAACCAGTTATCGCTTTCAAGTTCACTGTGCCGACTTTATTGCGTCGCGAACAGCATTGGCTGAATTTACCTTAGTGAATAACATTGAAGCCGCCTTATTATCGCAAGTTCCAACATTAAGTGAACCCGGTTTATTGGTCATGGATATGGACTCAACCACAATAGAAATAGAGTGTATCGATGAAATAGCAAAAATTGCCGGTGTTGGTAAAGAAGTCGCTGAACTAACTGAACGCGCGATGTTAGGTGAGTTAGATTTTGCGCAAAGCTTACATCAACGTGTTGCTACTTTAGCAAATTCACCCGAAAGCATCTTAAGTGAAGTCGCCAAAAATATCCCCTTAATGGCGGGTTTGATGCCGCTAATTGCGGAGCTAAAGCAACATAATTGGAAAATAGCCATTGCATCTGGTGGCTTTACTTATTTTGCTGATCATTTAAAAGACACGTTGGACTTAGATGCAACCTTTGCCAATACCTTAGAAATTATTGATGGTAAGTTAACCGGTAAAGTATTAGGTAACGTGGTTGATGCACAAGTGAAAGCAGACTCACTCGCGATTTTAAGTAAAAGGTATGCTATTCCTGCACGTCAAACTGTTGCCATGGGTGATGGCGCTAATGATTTAGTGATGATGGCTGCAGCACATTTTGGTGTGGCTTTTCATGCAAAACCGATTGTATTAGCCCAAGCAGATAGCAGTATTAACAAGCAAGGTTTAGATTGCTTATTACATTGGTTAGCATAGTTTCAATACGGTATTTTAACCGGCAATAATGAGCCCTGCCCCTTAGTATCCTATCAATCAGGCTGCTAAGGGTTAACGGGTAAAACATGCCTAAATAAGGTTTCTTGAGTAACATCAATTAACTGAACGACGCCAACAACACTATGTATATATTGCTCAAGTTGTTTTCCTCTATGTCTTGCATAAGAACTAATATAATCCAGCTCTGGATTTAAATGCTCCATATTTGCTTCATCACTTCGTGATAAGGTTAATTGAATACTATAAAAATCACCTTGCTTTAAAGCACTTTTAATAAAGTTATAGCGCATCTCCGTGGTGGCTAATTCATTCATCAGCTTTATCGTTACTTCATTTTCAATATCCGTCACATTGTCTTTAATGGCAATATACATCCGTTCACTGATGGGGCTATCACTTGCTAATAACTTTTTCATATAGTGGTTGAATCGTTCTCGAGCTTGGCTATTACCGAGCAAGGGATATAAATTATAATAACCATGGCGTTCACTTAACCGTAACATGGCTGATAAGAAGTTTGTTTGACTTTGTGAACCGTATTTTCCAGCAACTAAAGTTTCAATTTTATACTGGCTACCACTGGATTGTACTATAGCGGTGGTTATTGCCATATTCACGGAATATAAGGTTCTTAAGGCTTCTGATAAGCCCGGTGTTAACATAGCGTATTCATCGGACGTTAATTTATTTTTGTTTTTTTCGATAAGTAACTTAAAAAATGATTTCCCTATATGGTCTTGCTCTTTAACAGATACACGAAAATTGACCTCTTTTTTATCTTGACTCACCCGCATAACCTGATAAGGCAATTGCTTCAGTTCGAAAGCGGAGGTCATTTTCTGTAATTTTGGAAAACTTAAGTAGGCGATGTCACCTTGGGAAAGCATCGTTGGCTTCTCTAAGGAAACTCTCACGCCTGAAACTGAAAAATCTTCTGATTGCGCTGAAAACTTAAGGGAACCACATTCAATAATAATGGGTGTCTTGTGGATAAAGCGTGCTTCCTGTCGTTGATGTCCATAACTTAAGGTTATTTCATCCACGCAGTTATTCTCATCTGATTTATAACCAAAGCGCTTAAGCCTCTCAAGATCAATGCCGACATGTCTCTGATTTTGGTAATCACTCACAGCAGTAGTATCACTAACATCCGTGGCCGTTACCACATAGGGTAGTGTAGCCAGTATTTCTTTAACTTCATCGGTTAACGGGGGATTCAAGTACGTTTGTCGCTTGGTCATTGCGGTAGATAAAGTAAAGGGGGAATGCGCCTGTTCGATATTGATCGATTGACAATTTAACGCGGTGACTGCAAAAGTATCTTTACTGGCAGCAAAGGATAAAAATTGCCTAAAAAAAGTATTGTCGTGGGGTAACTGGTCTTCATCTAGGCTATAAAAAAACTTAATACCTTTATATACACGGGTAAAGCTAAAGACTAATAAGCTGCAATCTTGGTTTTTTTTATTCAGTAAACGTTGAAAACGCTCGGCATTAATGAGCGCCTGTATTGCTGACTTATTTTTTTTGTCTTGCCAGTAGTGATATATTTTTTGATTGTTTTGAGTCGTTAACACATAACGCGGCGCTATATTGACATTATCGCCCTTAACACAGTGCATAAAAATAGGCAGTTCATTTAATTTAACTAAAGCATACTGCTCAAGACTTCTTGCTTGTAAAGCCGCTAAGGTATTATCTAAATTAATTTTATATGTGGTATCACTGTCTTTGGTATAACCAATTAAAAAGTGCTCAAAAGCATCCTGTTCGGGAATATTAATTCGCTGGCAACCAATGATTTGAACGCCTGAATCACGTGAAACTTTTTTCACTTCAAAAGAGAGCAAAGAGTCTTTACTAAATTGTAATTCTGGATCTAAACCCGTGAGGGTTATGGTTAATACATCGCCCTCAAATAAAGCGGTTTTATTGATAAGTTTAAACTTAATACCCGTCACACTCAAATCGATACTGCTAGCCTTCAACGTTTGTTTATTCGCTAACTTTAAGGTGATGGGTATCGAAAAATCCACCCTTTCTTCCACGCGATTGGGATAGTTAGTTAATAAGTGTAATTGGGCTGAGTATTGAAGTTTTTCAGTACCTATTTTTTTGTCACTAAAAATTATCTCTTCATTGTCATAAATATCACGAAAACTGTTTTTAGCATCGTTGACCGTTTCGTAGACACCAAAAGTATAATCGCCATAGTGCGCGACACTTTCATTGAATAACGCAATAGCCTCTTCATCCAAATAGTGAGCTAGCCCTTGAAAGTCAAATAACTGGCACTCTGATCTAACCAAACCACGTAAATCTATGCTACGAGTACAGGGAGACGCTAAACGGTTCAACTCCGTTTTCAATAGAAATTGTTCCGTGGTATTAAGGTGCTCAGTTTTAGCACGATAGCGATTTTCAAAGCTTTTTTTATTTACCTCACCACGAAAATAATTAATTATTTCATGATGTTTACTGAAATTTTTAGCCATAATTTTATTATTAACTTCTGGTTTACACTTTATCGGTAACGTTAAAACATTACTAAGTGATATTTATATTTATATTTATACCCATCAATATTGTTAGTTTAGATAAAAAAGTAAGAGTATTATAAATACAAACTAACGCGTTCATTAAAAACAAAGCAATTTATATGCCTCTAAATAAAGGTAATCAATTAAGGTTAATCGCTGACATTAAAATATCCACGGTTCTGTTTATCTAGATTTTGTTTACGTAAATGTAGACTTATAGGATAAGGGTATAAGTAGCTATCTACTTAATAATAACAGACTATTGGGCTCCACTTAAATAACTTAAATAAATTTGGTATAATTTATTAGTAGACTCTTATTTTCAGTTACTTCATCGTTCGCAGGTAGGGCCCATCTAGATGGCAAAAACAGTAAAAATAGAATTTGTATGCACCGATTGTGGTATGAACCACACACGTTGGCAAGGACAATGTCGTTGTGGTGCGTGGAATACCTTGATTGAAATGAAAATACCAAAATCAGGCAGTAAGAGCGGCATTACTCGCGCCACAGGTACGGCAGGTTATGCTGGTTTTACGAGCGGTGGCTCTAAAAAAATCAATGAAATACAAGCCAGCGAAGCAGAAAAAAGGTTAACAGGTATCGGCGAGCTAGACCGTGTTTTATGTGGAGGCATAACCACGGGTTCAGTTAATCTTATTTCGGGTGATCCCGGAGCAGGTAAAACGACCCTGCTCTCAGACCTTGTCGCGCGCATGTCACAAAAAACCGCATCACTGTACTGTACGGCAGAAGAATCTCTTTCTCAATTTAAAAACCGCGTACATAGGTTAAAATTAGATTATAACGAAGATCAGCTGTATTTATTAGCAGAAACCAGTGTTGAAGCGATTATTGACGAGCTAGAACGCAATCAAATAAAGTTTGCCGTTATTGACTCAATTCAAGCCGTGGTTACCGATAACGCGAATGGCAGTCCGGGCTCTCCTTCACAAGTTAAAAGTAGCGCACAATTGCTAACTCAATATTGTAAACAGAATAACGTCACCATGTTTATTATTGCCCATGTAAATAAAAACAATGAAATAGCAGGGCCACAAACCTTAGTGCATATAGTTGATGCCCTCTTACATATTGATACTAATGATGGTCAAATTCGCACTCTTAGAGCCAATAAAAACCGCTTTGGCGATATTGATACGGTCGGCATTTTTAAAATGTGTGAGCGCGGTATGCTCAGTGTTGATAACCCAAGCGAAATATTTTTATCCGGCTCTAGTACTGAATCACCGGGCTCAACTATTACCTGTATCCGTAAAGGTAACCGAAACCTGTTATTAGAAATTCAATGTTTAACCACGGAAACAGAAGCGGAATTTCCGCAACGTGTTTGTGTCGGTTTGAACATGAATCGCATTAAAATGTTAACCGGCATATTACGAAAACACACCAAAACTAAAATATTTCACGATACCTTTTTTAATATTATCGGCGGTTTAAAAATAGATGAATCTGAAACCTGTATTGATCTTGCCTTGGTATCAGCACTGTTAAGTAGCTTGAACGATTTTGTTATACCACGTACTACCTGTATTATGGGTGAATTGAGTTTAAATGGTGATGTAAGACCCATAGACAGCGGCGTGCCCCGCGTTAAAGAAGCGGCACAGCATGGTTTTACCGAAATATTCATCCCTTATCGAAATTATCATAGATCGATGGAGGGCTTAGGCGCGACTATTCACGCCGTAAAGACCATTCATGAGTTAATTGAATTAATAAAATAGTGACGGTAACAATATCATATGTTTAACTCACTATGACGACCAACTTCTTGAATAATGACCTAAACAACTAGCTAACTTAATAAGATAATCATCCTATGAATTTTACCGTTAAAAGAGCACTTTTTTCTCTGGCTTGTTTCTTCGCCTTACCGCTCAGTGCAAACACCAATATGGATAGCAATATGGACAGTAACGTAAAGATAGAGACCCGTGATGAAAATATCGAAGCGCCAGCATCGATAACAAAAAAATTAACGATCGCGCGCATTTTTAGTTCACCATCCCTTAACGGTCAAACACCCAAAGCATTAAAAATCTCCCCTGATGGTACCCGTGTCACTTACTTACAAGGCAAAGCAGAAGATCTCAATCGTTACGATTTATGGGAATATAATTTTGCCAGTAAAGAAAATAAATTACTCGTTGACTCGCAATCACTGGTTAGTGGCCCTGAGAACTTGTCTGATGAAGAGAAAGCTCGCCGTGAACGCCAACGTATTTATGGTGTTGGCATCATGGAGTATCAATTCTCACAAGATGGTCTAGCGTTATTATTCCCACTTAATGGTGATGTTTACTATTACAACCTAACGACTAAAAACGCCAAACGTTTAACCACAACAGCCGGTTTTGAAACCGATGTGAAATTTTCACCTAAAGGTAACTTTGTTTCTTATATTCGCGCACAAAATATATTCGTATTAAACATTGCTAGCGGTGAGGAACGCCAACTAACTACTGACGGTAAAGATCTGATCAAAAATGGCATGAGTGAATTTGTCGCCCAAGAAGAAATGGATCGAATGACAGGGTATTGGTGGTCACCCGATGAAAAACATATTGCCTTTTTACGTGTTGATGAAACCCCTGTACAAACCGTTATTCGTAACGAGATATACGCAGAAGAAATTAAATTAATTGAGCAACGTTACCCTGCTACAGGTACAAATAATGTTCATATACAACTGGCCGTGACCGATATTAAGGGTAAAAAAATACGCTTTGTTGATCTTGGCGATAACCAAGACATTTATATCCCCAGAGTAAAATGGCTAAATGACAGCAAAAGTTTTTCTTATCAATGGCAAAGTCGTGATCAAAAAACGTTAGCATTAAAGATCTATAATCTAAATAGCCGTCGTCAAAAAACCTTATTAACGGAAAAATCTGACCATTGGCTTAACTTAAATCAAGACCTAATCTTCTTAAAGGATAATAAAACCTTCATTTGGGCCTCAGAGCGTGACGGGTACAAGCATCTTTATCATTACAACTTAAAAGGGCAGCTTATATCACAACTAACCCAAGGCGACTGGGTTGTCGATGCGCTCTCTTATGTCGATGAGGAGAAAGGTTGGCTTTATTTTACTGGTCGAGCAGATACCCCACTTGAGCGTCACTTATACAAGGTGCCGCTAAATGGAAAGTCTCCTGAACATGTACAACGCATCAGCGATCGCAGTGGCTTTCATGACATTAGTTTCAGTGATAGCGGCGGAAGTTATATTGATAAATTTTCCAACATAACTACCCCGACCCAAGTCAGTTTACACTCAACTAATGGTGAACATATTACTTGGTTAGCTGAAAATAAAGTGACGCCACTACACCCGCTTGCCCCCTACGTTGATGAATTAGTGGCACCTGAGTTTGGCGTACTAAAATCTGATGACGGAGAAGCAGATTTGTACTACAAACTTTATAAACCCAAAGACATGCAACCAGGAAAAAAGTATCCGGTTATTGTTAGAGTTTATGGCGGACCTCATGCACAACTTGTGACTAACACTTGGCAAGGTGCCGATATAACGCAATATATGTTACAACAGGGTTATATTGTTTATCAGTTAGATAACCGAGGGTCTAATTACCGTGGTACTGCGTTTGAGTTTCCAATTTATGAAAAACTCGGTCAAGTGGAAGTGAATGACCAAATTACCGGTGTAAAATACTTACAATCATTGCCTTATGTTGATAAAGACCGTATTGGTGTTTTCGGGCATTCATACGGCGGTTATATGGCATTAATGAGCATGTTTAAAGCCGGTGATTATTTTAAAGCGGGTGTGAGTGGCGCCCCCGTAACTGATTGGCTGTTATACGATACCCATTATACGGAACGTTATTTAAATCATCCTAACGTGAATGCATCGGGTTACCAACAAAGTAGTGTCTTTCCCTATATTTCAGGCTTAAATGGCCCCTTAATGATTTACCATGGTATGGCTGATGATAACGTTTTATTTACCAACACCACAAAATTAATGAAAGCGCTACAAGATGAAGGTAAATTATTTGAGTTAATGACCTACCCTGGCAGTAAACACAGCATGCGAGGCAAGAGCGTTAAAGTGCATTTAAACACCACCATCATGAACTTCTTTGATAGACATTTTAAATAACTGAATAGACGAGTCATCGCTCGCATATGCCGCTTCAGCATATGCGAGCGAAACATCAAACGACAAGTAACGAGGTTACTTGTCGTTTTTTACACTCTGTCTTGCTAATACCATTAATTCCACTAGATCCCCTGCCCTATTAAGCCGCTCAATCAAGCAAGTATTTCCCCCTAAAAACAAAAAGACGATTACATTTTATTGCATTTACTTAGCCATTTTCTATTGCATTTTTATGACAAGAGGATGATTATGAATGAAAGGAAATGATTACGATAACAAAAGAGGTAATATTATGAAGATTAAAATTTCAGGACATCATGTAGAAATTACTGAAGGTATTAAGCAGTCTATCGAAAGTAAGTTTGCCAAAATCTCTAAACATTATCCGTCAATTATGACGTTAAACTCAACCATTACCGTTGAGCCTCATCAGCAGAAACTTGAAGTAACCACTTTATACGAAGGAGAAAAAATTACCGTAAATGCTGCTGACAAGCAACTTTATGTCGCTATCGCTAAAGTAGCTAAAAAATTACAAGTTGCCCTTGCTCGTCGTAAAGGGGTGTTATCTGCCAAGTTTAAAGAGAAGTTTGTTATTCAACAAACAGATTTATATCACACCGCGCCATAAGCGCGAAACAATACCAAAACAACATAAACAACAAGCCGAACATCAACAAAAAAAGGCTAGCCCATTCTCATGAGCTAGCCTTTTCTTTTTATATCATTGTGCATAAGAAAATGATTGTTTAGCAATATTCTAGTGGAGCGGTCAATTATACCAATTCCACTAAGTTTCTTCCCACTCAGCGAGATTTAAAAGGCTTAGAGGCAAGGCATTGATTGAAGAGAATGGTTATTCAGGAGAATATGCTCCTGCATTCTCTAAGAAGCTACATCCCTGTAGCGTCCTTGTCGAAATCAATAACGTAGCATGTAAGCCTTTTAAACTCGCCCTTTGGGAGTTTGTCAGTACTTCGATAATCGCACAGAATTCCTTTAATATAGAGTAACTATAATACAAAAAAATTATATTTATTCTCAAAGCACTGACAAGCTCTGAGTGGGAACTAATTTAATAGAAATGGTATTACTCCGGCTCATAATCCAAGTTAGCAGACAACCAACGCTCTGCTTGTTCAATAGTCATGCCTTTACGCACGGCATAATCAAGCACCTGATCTTTAGCAAGCTTTGCCACCGCAAAGTATTTAGACTCTGGATGAGAGAAATACCAACCACTAACCGCCGCACCGGGCCACATGGCGTAGCTTGAGGTTAGATCCATATCAATATTTTCTTTCACCTTGAGTAACTGCCACAATAAACCTTTTTCAGTATGTTCAGGGCAAGCAGGATAACCCGGCGCAGGACGAATACCTTGGTAACTTTCACGAATCAAGGCATCATTAGTTAAGTTTTCACCAACTGCGTAACCCCAATATTCTTTACGGACTTTTTCATGTAAATATTCAGCACTGGCTTCCGCTAACCTATCAGCGACTGCTTTGATTAAGATAGAGTTATAAGCATCATGATCAGCGTCATACACTTTCACTAACTCATCGACACCAAAACCAGAAGAAACAGCAAATGCACCAATGTAATCCTCAATGCCTGAGTCTTTTGGTGCTAGATAATCGGCTAAACAGCGGTTAAACTGCCCAGCGGGTTTTTTACTTTGTTGACGTAACTGGTGTAACTTCATCAGTACTTCACTACGATCTTCATCGCTTCCCTCACTGGCGTACACTTCAATGTCATCGACATCGCTATTGGCGGGAAATAAACCAAAGACAGCTCTAGCGCTAATTTTTTTATTGTTTATCACATCATCTAACATGGCATTAGCATCGTTAAATAAGTTAGTCGCTTCAACACCGATGACATTATGTTTTAATATCAATGGGTATTTACCTGATAATTGCCAAGTCATGAAAAATGGCGTCCAATCGATATATTTTCTGACTTCGTTTAGATCAATATCATCCAGTACGGTGACCCCCAATTTATTGGGTTTGCTCGGACGGTAATCGTCAAAGCTAATTGACGTGGCATTAGCACGCGCTTGCTCTAAGGTGATTAAACTCGAACGTGGACCTTTTTTATAATGACGAATACGCACTTTTTCATATTCTGCTTTGGTGGCCGCAAAGAATTTTTCTTTATGCTCGCTCGATAACAAATTACTCACGACAGAAACTGCCCGTGAGGCGTTTGATACATACACTATTGGCTGATCATATTGCGGTTCAATTTTTACCGCAGTATGTGCTTTTGAGGTCGTGGCACCACCAATCAATAAGGGCAATTCAAAGTTTTGACGTTTCATTTCTTTAGCGACATGCACCATTTCATCAAGTGACGGCGTGATAAGTCCTGATAAACCAATAATATCGACCTTTTTCTCTTTGGCAACCCGCAAAATATCTTCACAAGAAACCATGACACCAAGATCTATAATTTCATAGTTATTACATTGCAACACCACTCCGACAATATTTTTACCAATATCATGTACGTCACCTTTAACTGTGGCTAATAATATCTTGCCATTAGAGCTGGCTTCTAACTTGCCATCTTCAATATAAGGGTTTAAATGGGCAACCGCTTGTTTCATCACCCGAGCGGATTTAACCACTTGTGGTAAAAACATTTCACCTGCGCCAAATAAATCACCAACGGTATTCATACCATCCATTAGTGGCCCTTCAATCACATCAAGTGGTTTAACAGACGCAAGGCGTGCTTCTTCGGTATCGGCAACAATAAATTCGTTAATGCCTTTTACTAGTGAATAAGATAAACGTTCAGTGATAGGCAGCTCTCGCCAAGTTAAATCCGCTTTTGACGCTTGACCACCCGCTTGACCATGATATTCCTGCGCGATATCTAATAAACGTTCAGTCGCGCCATCGTCACTGTTTTGAATAACATCTTCTACCGCTTGTTTTAACTTTTTTGGCAAGTCCGAATAAATGGCTAACTGACCCGCGTTAACAATACCCATGTCCATGCCATTTTTAATGGCATAATATAAAAAAACCGCATGAATAGCTTCACGCACTGGATTGTTACCACGGAACGAAAACGATACGTTAGAAACACCACCAGAGATCATCGCATAAGGCAGGTTTTTCTTTATATCATCAACCGCTTCAATAAAATCAACGGCATAGTTGTTATGTTCATCAATACCCGTAGCGACAGCAAAAATATTGGGATCAAAAATAATATCTTCTGGCGGAAAGCCAATTTCATCAACCAGCATATGATAAGCACGATGACAAATTTCAACTTTACGTTTTCGGGTATCAGCTTGGCCGTTTTCATCAAACGCCATCACTATCATTGCCGCGCCATAACGACGGACTAATTCAGCTTGTTTACGGAAATTCTCTTCGCCTTCCTTTAAGCTAATAGAGTTAACTATACCTTTACCTTGTATACATTTTAAACCGGCTTCAATGATGTCCCATTTGGATGAGTCGATCATAATTGGCACTTTAGCGATATCAGGCTCACCCGCAATCAGGTTTAAAAAACGCACCATTGCCTCTTTCGACTCCAACATGCCTTCATCCATGTTGATATCAATAATTTGAGCACCGTTTTCAACTTGCTGCAGCGCAACCGCAATGGCTTGATCATAGTTGTCTTCTTTGATCAATCGTTTGAACATAGCCGAGCCAGTTACGTTAGTACGTTCACCGACATTGACAAACAAGCTATCTTTGTCAATGGTTAACACTTCTAGTCCCGATAAACGACAGGCTATTTTACGTGGCTCAACTTTACGTGGGGAAATATTAGCGACAGTATCAGCCATACCGCGAATATGCTCAGGTGTGGTACCACAACAACCGCCAATAATATTTAAAAATCCTGATGATGCCCATTCTTCAACATGCGTATTCATGTCTTCAACGGTAAAGTCATACTCACCAAAAGCATTAGGTAAACCCGCATTAGGATGGGCAGAAACCGCGACATCACAAATGCGGCTCAGCTCTGCTACATATTGACGTAACTCCACTGGCCCTAAGGCACAGTTCAAACCAAAAGAGACCGGTTTAGCGTGACGTAATGAGTTATAAAAGGCTTCGGTGGTTTGCCCTGACAAAGTGCGACCCGAGGCATCAGTAATGGTGCCTGAAATCATCACGGGCAGGCGTAATTCAAGTTGTTCAAAAACAGTTTCTACCGCAAAAATTGCTGCTTTAGCGTTTAAGGTATCGAAAATAGTTTCGATTAAAATAATATCACTCCCCCCTTCAATTAACGCTAAAGTTGATTCAATATAAGCCTCTTTTAATTCATCAAAAGTAACATTACGAAAAGCGGGATCGTTAACATCAGGAGAAATTGAACAGGTACGGTTAGTGGGACCTAAGACACCGGCAACAAAGCGGGGTCTGTCCGGTGTTTTCTTGGTATATTCATCGGCTGCGGCTCGGGCAAGTTGCGCGGCAACTAGGTTGATCTCACGACTGTACTCTTCCATGTCATAATCAGCCATGGCGATAGTCGTCGCGTTAAAAGTATTGGTTTCAAGAATATCAGCACCGGCGGCTAAATATTCAAGGTGAATGGCTTTAATGACATCTGGCTGAGTAAGCACTAACATATCATTATTGCCTTTGACATCACTATGCCAGTCGGCAAAACGCTCACCGCGAAAGTCTTGCTCTTCAAATTTATACGCTTGGATCATAGTGCCCATGGCACCATCAAGAATTAATATGTTTTTGGCCAGTTGCTGTTCAAGCAAGGCAAAAGATGACGATTTTTTCATTTTAATATCCAAGTATATATTTTCATTTTTCGAGGTGTTTATCGAACAGATTAATACTGTTAACGCGATAACTTAATGTACTAGTTTTTCAACGTAGCTTTTATATGATCGGCATCTAGCTGATACGGTGTCATTTGATAAACATAATAATTGAGCCAATTAGTGAATAATAAACTACCATGACTGCGCCATGAGCCAACCGGATTATTATTGACAACATCATCTTGATAGTAATTGACTGGCAAAGTGCTGGCACTATCTTTTTTTACATCACGTAAAAATTCTTCATGTAAGGTTGATGCATCGTACTCAGGATGACCGATTAAATAGACTTGGCGTTTACTTTTACTTGCAGCCAAATAAACACCTGCATCAGGTGATGTTGCTAACACATTAATGCCTTCAATACTTCGGTAATCATCTTCGGTAATATAGCCATAACGAGAGTGTGGCACATTAAAGTTTTCATCAAAACCGCGCGTAAGCTCTTCTTTACTATCAAGTGGCGAGTGCTGATAAACTCCAGATAGTTTTTTAGGACGTAAGTGACGGATTAAACCGTAATGGTGATATAAAGCCGCATGTGCAGCCCAACACGAAAACATCGTTGATGTAACGTTTTTTTCTGCCCACTCAAACACTTCACAAATTTTATCCCAAAAGCGTACGTCTTTATAATCCAGTAGTGCTAACGGCGCACCTGTAATGATTAAACCGTCATATTGCTTATGCTTAATATCATCAAATAAACAATAGAAATTTTCCAAGTGCTCTTTCGGCGTATTTTTAGAAGCGTTCTTATGAATACGGACAAATTCAATATTAATTTGCAAAGGGGTATTAGACAGCATGCGTAATATTTGCACTTCTGTTTCAATTTTATTAGGCATCAAATTCAAGATAGCCACTTGCATTGGACGAATTTCTTGATTCGTGGCGCGATCCTCTGACATAACAAAGATATTTTCGTTATCGAGTATGGAGAGCGCGGGTAATTGACCGGGGATTTTAATGGGCATGACAATACCTAACAAAAAAGCACATAATTATTGAGAGTTATAATGTTACTTAGATTGTTAGGTATCGTCAACGTTTAAACGTATAGACGTCTAAATGATTTTATAATACGAAATTTTTTCATGATATAAAACTTTCATTCAAGAGCAAAAAAGCCACCCCTGACAAGTACCATTCTGACACAAAAGCGTGAGTTCTCTTTCAAATTCTGATATGGATGGTGCACTAGTTGCTCTTGATGTGACTGAATAAATTGGTGAAAACACGTATAACAAGTCACTCAAACAGGACAAATCTCAGTGGTTTTTTGCTCCTTCGTCGCTTATTTTAACCAACTATTATTT
>JBAHZW010000109.1:0-12291 GCA_037132835.1 Colwellia sp.
ACTCGCCCTTTGGGAGTTTGTCAGTACTTCGATAATCGCACAGAATTCCTTTAATATAGAGTGACTATACACAAAAAAATGCTATTTATTCTCAAAGCACTGACAAGCTCTGAGTGGGAACTAATTTAATGAAACTGGTATGAGACCTGTGCTGATTAACGTTAACCAGAGTTAATCTTTGATCGATATCAACCAAGAACAGATATGATTGAATCAGAATAAGTGACGCCATGGAGTCAGTTTTATTCTCTCGTGGCATAATGGTAACTAAGGGATACGCCCCCTTCATAGAGATCAATACCATTTGAGCTTGCGATAGGAATCCCTTGTGAGCTTAGATTTAGATAAATAATAACAGCACTTATAAGGACGTAGATGATTGGCGCAACAATAAATGATAATACTGAACAAAGGTTAAACAGGCGCTGAGAATCAAAAAATAAAGAGATAACCAAGAGCCAAGCAGGCAGTAAAATCAAAAAAAACAACAAAAAGGTATGGAAAAATGACAGGTTGAATGCATAATCGAAAAAGACAGATGTCCGGCGCGCAAATATCAGCGTGAGAGGTAGAAAGACAAGCATATACACAATCTGCACACCGCTGCCACCATTCGTTGAATCACTAGAGGCTGAGTAGCAGGCGGAGTAAAACATTTTAATGAAATAAAGATTAACCAAGATATAAATTAAGTTTTCTACAACATATAACATACGATATTATTCCTTCAGAGCCCGTACCCTATACTACCTCAATAAGTCACCTCCATGTGACGTAGGTATTATCTATTAAGCTAGATGTTGCGCCTGAAGTGGCCAAGTAAAATTACCACAACGATGAAGTGATATTACTCACTCGCTTGAAAACCAATTATTACTGCATTCGCCCAGTTAGCACAACTGCTATTATCACCATGGCTACGTAGGCTAATCGTGTTTAAAGTTCTGATATCAATTTCTGGCTTTATTACCGTAGGTGCTTTTATTAAGCCACTGTTAAATAACAACTTACCATCACCATAAACTTGGAAGCTTATTTCTCCTTTTGCTTTACAGCTATCGTCTATACCAATATCTGCTCTGAAGAGTTGTGCATCTTTTGGTAATTTATAATCTACTCGGCTGTTGCCTCGCACACCTAATCCACGGTTGAACTTAAGGCCATTCATCGACATTTTTCGGTGATCTGTGCTATGAGCCAGGCTCACTTTTATTTTGCTTAATGATTCGTCGGTATAAGAAGGAGTTAATGACGACAGATAAAAGTTATGTTTTTCTGTTTTCGGTAACTGATATTCTATTAACGAAAATTTACTGATGGTTATGGGTTTCACGTGCACCGTGTCAAAGGCGTTATAAGGCGAATTTAATTTATCAGTTTGTTTTGGCTCTTTAGTTTTTTGCGGTTTAGTGGACAATACTCTAAAGCGTAATAAACGACCGATAATCGTTGGGAACTCTACCTTTTGTGCGGTCTCTTTCAGCTCAAGTGTACCTGAATATGCTGGCTCTCCCCATTCACCATTTGTATCACTCATATATATTTCATATTGGGTTACTTGACCATTTTTCCACCACTTATCATTTCGAGGTTGTATTTCAAAGCCGGTGATTGCTTTACGCTCGCCAAAGGATAAAACAAATTCATGTGGGCCAGTTTTATGAGATTGATCACGAATGGTGCGAAACCAAGTGTCGGGATTATTATCAAACATATTTTCTATTGGGTAACCACTTTCTTCAAGCGGGCTACTCACAACAATAAAGCTGTCGCTAGATATTTTGTTGCCTAAATCTGGCATTATTGGATACGGTGTAGTTGGCGTTAATTGCTTACCACTACTAATACTTAAGTATACTTCGACATCTTTATTCACCGCTGTTTTTTGTGTTTTCACATAAACTACACCGTATTGATGGTTGGCATCAAACCACCAAGCAGAACTCGCTTTATCGAAGGCTGTTTGAGAATCTACCTGATCTACTGTCATATTATTAACGCTGACACTGCTGGGTTGAACACGTGTATGAACTTGGAATTTGTAAACCCTCAGGTTTTCCATACCATCATAGTTGCCAACCTTGGCATCGATATTTATAGTGATATCGCCCGCACTATTTTTTGGCGCAGAAACGGTTAGTCGTTGTTCGCTAAAACGACCTTGTTTATATGCTCTAGTTTCGCCATCATCTTCATAAAGTGTAAATGAAGACTCACCGTGAGGATAAATATCTAAGGTAAGCTCATCCTTAGCAACTTGACCATCATATAATGACTCTGGATACATTGGGATAATAGCTCCAGCTTTCACGAGTAGCGGTAGTTTTTCAAGCCCGACGGGGTAATCAATCACTTTACCATTATCACCGGCTGTCGTTACTGTGCCATCCCAGTAATCTATCCAGTTTCCTTTCGGTAGATATATACCTTCGCGCCAACCCTTCGAGCTTGCTTGGCTTCTAAATACGGGGGCAACTAAAAAGTCTTCACCTAGAAAAAATTGATACTTATAGTTTTCGGTAAATGCATTAGGATCTTTTGGGTGATCCCACATCAAACCACGGATAATTGGAGCACCTGTTTTTTCGGCTTGTTTTGCATAGGTATACATGTAAGGTGTTAATCGCATTTTAAGTTTTAGATAATCACGATTGATACTACGATAAGGTTCTTCAAACCACCAAGGGTGTTTGCGCTCGGCTTTTGACCAACCAGACATTCCCATTAAGACGGGTGTAAAAGCTTTCCATTGTAAATCACGGGTAAAGGTTTCTGGTGTACCAGCAAATATACCGTCTACATCACCTGTTGCATAAGCTTGTCCTGATAAACCCGAACCGATTAATGTAGGAATGTGCCAACGAATGTAATCCCAGCTACCCGATTGGTCGCCAGTCCATGTGACCGCATAACGCTGTGTTCCAGCCCAACCCATCACTGTCCATAAAAACGGACGGCTGTTTGAATTATCTAAGATCCCTTGTGCCGCTTTTTTATTGGCATCAAGAGAAAATTGGTAGCCTTGACCAGTCCAAGCTACGTCTAATTTTTGGGCACGACTACCCGCTGTACCCACTTCCCATGCTATTTTTTCAACACCATTTTCTGTCCATAAGCCGGTTCTAAAGCCGTATTTTTTTAATCCAGCGATAACTTTAGGTAAGTCAGTGTAACCACAGCCATAGCCATCATTAGGTAAAATCCAACCACCGGGCATGTCATGTTCACGGTATTTAGCGGCTACAGACTCTATTACATCGGGTGTGGTGCCTGTTGGACCGTCACTCCAACCATCGGGTACAGTGCCTGGTTTGTTGATGTTATCTGCATCGTTATAACAATCAGCGTCACCATATTCTAAAGCCCAGCGAGGGATTAATGGAGCGCGTCCACTTAGTTCGGTATAGTCGGCTAAAATGGTGTTAATTGAATCACCAATAAAATAGTAAGCATCAAAGCGTGCTTCGTTATGTGTTGTTGTTACATAATCGTCTGAACGAAAATCATAGCTACCATCTGACCACGTATTTCGGAGTACTCCATAACCTTGATCTGTCATATAAAAGGGTGCGGGGCTAGGGCGATCAAATTCTTCCCAGCCACCTGAATATGAAACCTCTAGATTTTTACCACTAAACTCAAATTGGCCATTTTGTTGACCACCACCGAAAAAGTGTTCTTCTTTTTTACTGCTTAATGTTTGATAGCTACTTTCATCGGATAGATCAATAGGCTTTAATTCTTTGAAAATAAGTGTTTTGTTATCGGCTTTATAGACCTCAAACCTTAAAGGTGAGGTGTAAACACGTAATGCTAATTCATTGGTTTGAATTAGTTGGTAGCTATCATGAGCTGATATTTCAAAGTACGTATTACCTAAGGTATAAGGGAGTACTATTTTTGCTGATTTATCTTTGGCTTCAATAAGTTTTTTATTAGATCCTACCCAGAGGCGAAAAACATTTGCTTTAACCAGTTCGATAGCAATTAACTCGTCATCGCTTGTGGTTATTTCAATTCTATTATCTTTTTCTATAAGAGAAGTTAGGTCACCAAGTTCTTTCGCATATGGTGAGGTTGAAAAAAGGGTTGTAATGGTAGCCGCCAATATACACTTGGCTAATAGTTTTCGCATGAGCTTTCCTACTTCATCTTGAATTTTTATTAAATTACTCGTTAATAACTTTATAAGTTGACCCGCTTATTACAAAGCAGGTTGGCTCATATGTTTTACATCTCTGTGTTCGTTCATTGTTCTTTTGTATCACATTAATTTTCATCTTTAATATTAGAATCACTTTTGGTTTATTGCGCTTTATTTCTGCAATTTTGTGTTGTTATTCGTAATACTCGGTCGCTTGTGGTCGCGTTTTTATCTGTGTGGAATGTACTTGCTATTTTGTACTTACACAGCCAGCAGTAATACTTGCAGTGGTAATTTCTTCAGCAGATTCTAAAGCGTTGCGACGATCTATTGTAGACATATTGTTACCTACTAAAACGCAATGTCATGGTGATATAACCTAAGTGTTTTTGATGTATTTACCTTTAGATAAACACCATACTACTACTTTCATTATCTTTCAATGGTTTTGTTTTAATACATTTGAATATGTTTCCCTATTAGCAAATATTATTGATGTTATAGGCGGAGATAAGTTAAGGGCTCCTGTATTTATGACTTGTTGTGTTGCTGTACGTGTCTATTTACAGGCTAAAATATTTTTTAATCAAAATAAATCGAAATAAAATGAAGGATTTTTTAATTTCACTGGTTGTTTTGTATTTGGATTGCCTAGTTGTTTTTTGATCTGGAACCTTTATTTAGTGAAACGATGAATAATACCCGTTCCATGAATTAGGAGGTCTACTTTAACAAGTGAAAATGATCACATAATTAGTGGGATTGGTTTAGTGGAATTGGTGTAATACCGTAGAAATAATTAAAGCTAATCGTAATGGCTTTGCTAAAGGTGTTTATGCGTTTGTTAGGTTCAACCGTGGTTGCTCATGCTGCGATTCACCAAGCAATTAAAGATGACTCCTTTGTTTTGATTGGAACTATCGCTAAAGCCACTATTCTGCCAGCCATAAGATCGTGATATTCCCATCAATATCACGGGTGGCATAGCTATTTGGCATAGTTATTTGATAATTTGCAACGATAACAGAGTCGTACCTACAAAGATGGTACTGTACGGGAAAAAACTCACTTAGTATGAAGTAACCTTACTCAGGGTACTCATCTAACGGGTGATGACTTTAATTGTCAGTCTAAATCAATCGCTTAAGCTAACTTCATTGTTAGCTTTGAATCCTCTTACTTGAGTTATAACACTGATTAGCCTTTTAAATTGGGTAAGTAGTTTTAATGTTATATGAATACTTCTTGATTAATAGTGAAATCTAGTGGTCTAATGAGTTAGTAAGGAGAAACTATCTTGGCTTGGAGGCATTATTTTAAAAGGATATTTTATAACGCATAAGTAAGTAAGCAAGGATTTTGAATGAACATTAAAAATAAGTTATTACTCGCAACCTTAGTTATATTATTGTTGATTATTTCTATTACAGTTGTAGCCATCACATCACTTTCTAGCATTAATATAAGTGATGAAAATTACTCAAGTATATCTACCTCACTCCTCACCTTAACGGCTATAACTATCATCATAGTCATAGCCGGGTATTTCTTTTTATACAAAGCTATTATCATCCCGCTAGCAGAAATACATACAGCCATTGATTCCCTGACAAAGTCCTTTGATTTTACTATCCAGTTACCTGAAAATGGTACAGATGAATTAAGTGACATATCTGCCAGTATTAATGAACTTATTGCAACATTACGTGCAAGCTTTAAAGAGATATTATATTCGGCAGATGAAATGTTTGATCTGTCAGAAGAACTTGCCCATTCAGCTCAAAAAATTACACGCAATACTAAAATACAAACCGAAGCTTCTACTCATATGGCGACTGCTGTTGAAAAAATGACGGCCTCTATTTCTGTTGTGTCAGAGCAAACAGTCTCTGCTGCGGAGCATACTCAGCAAGCGAGTGAAGTGGCAGAAAAAAGCTCTAAGGTGATTTTAGAAACGGTGTCTGGCATACAAGCCATTTCCGAATCAGTTGATGATGCGGCAGAACGTATTCATGCGTTAAGAGCAGACAGTGAAAATATTTTTGATGTTGCCAGTATAATACAAGTGATTGCGGGTCAAACAAATTTGCTGGCACTTAACGCCGCTATTGAAGCGGCAAGGGCTGGTGAGCATGGCAGAGGTTTTGCTGTTGTTGCCGATGAAGTAAGGAGCTTAGCAGAAAGAACGGCAAAATCGACCCAAGAAATAAATATACTGTTATCACGGATACAAGAGAGTGCCAAGCTTGCCGTGATTAGTATGGAAACTACCGAAAGCTCAGTAAAAAATGGCGTGAAAAGTGCTGAACAAGCAGGTGAGTCGATACAAGAAATAAAACAAGGCTCAATAGCTGCGGCAAGTGAAGTATCTGAAATATCCCGTGCTATTCAAGAACAAAAAGAAACCAGTACCCAAATAGCAAAAATTATTGATCAGATAGCCCAAATGGGTGAGCAGAATACACTTTCTGTGCAAAGTTCTGTCGCGTCTATTCACAATATGTCTATTGCGAGTAAGAATATCAGTGACACTTTAGCAAATTATAAAGTAAGTAAAAACAAAAATAATAATATAAAACTTAGAGTTGCTGACATATTAACGGATGACTTTCCTAGCGTACAAGCCTTGCACTCAATGGCCAATGAGCTAAAGGAAATGACCAATGGCCGTATTACGCTAAAAGTGCTTTCTGGTGGCTCCTTTGGGACTGAGCCCGAAACCCTTGAGCAAACAGAGCAAGGTACGCTTGATATGGCCCGAGTGAATATTTCTCAATTAAATAACACGAGCCCATTAACCATCATTCCAACGCTTCCTTTCCTCTTTCATAGTGTAGAACATATGCATGAGGCGCTTGATGGGGCAGCAGGACAAGCGATTATTGAAGATATATCTCGCTCAAATTTCATCGGTTTAGGTTTATATGATAGTGGTGCGCGAAATATGTACACCGACAAACCAATTAGGCATATCAAAGATCTTAAAGGGTTAAAATTACGGGTACCACCTTCGCCATTATGGGAGGCTATTGCTGATGCTATGGGCTGTTACCCTACACCATTTTCGATTGATGAAATAGTGACTGGCTGCCAAACTGGATTAATTGACGCGGCGGAAAATAATATTTTTGCATACAGTGGTTTTAAACATTACGAGGTATGTAATCACTTCTCACTGACTGAACATGTTATTACCCCAGATGCTCTTGTTTTCTCAAAACAGCGCTGGGAGACACTAAGCGAAGAAGATAGAGATATCATACAAACCTGTGCGCATAACTCTGTTTTAGCAAGCCGCCGCTTTTGCAAAGAGGCTGAAAGCGTTGCGATGAATAAAGTAAGAGAGCAAGGAGCGACTATTGTTACAAATGTCGATAAAAGCTCTTTTCATACGGCGATGAATAAAGTGTACCAACAGTTTGTCATCTCTAGCGAGCAACGCTACTTACTTGAGTTGATTAAAAGAATTAAGTAGCTAGCTACTCTGCTACCCATGATAACACCAACAAATTATGGCTATATTATGATATTTTTTTGGTTTAAGAAAATACCGACCTATTACGAAAACAGGCACTAACTAGTTGCTTATCACTCTCATTTTACAATTTAGTGGGTTTTAGCTAAATTTAGTTTCAGTTAAGCCTACCACCCTAGGTGAAATGAAGTTATAAGCGATAATAAAGTGAGATTAGGCGTTATTTAAGTAGGATCGCGCATTGGCTATACCATGTGTACGTTGTAAGCCAACATGTTCGCTAAATTCACATAAGTGCTCAGCTGTACCCGCGGCTCCAGTGAATAGGTACTCGAAATCCGTAGTGAGCCTTAACCAACTTTCATCACTTATGTGCAACCTAGCAAGGATGTTGGCCGGTTTCACACTAATAGCACCGTGTTTGTCGTCACGAATAATACGTCCTGTTTCATCAACAAGTGTTAAGTAATCTTTTAAGCTAAAGGGTATTCCTGTTTTTTTTTGTTGATGATCATTGCTTGAAAAAGCGAGTAGAACTTTGGGTTGTTCACCCTTTATCGCCGCTTTTATGCGTAATTGAATACTCGTAAAATCTGATTGCTCAGGTGTGGGGGCAACCTCAGCCCGTACAGGATTTAAATCAACATAGACCATGCAAGATAATAAGGCCCCTTCATCAAGCAAGGCTTGAGATTTAAAGCGCCCTTCCCAAAAATGCCCAGTGCAGTTATCTTCTTTGTTTGCTTGGCGCGCAATTGGCTCATTGAGTGAGCGCATAAACCAGCTAATATCAAGTAATCTCTGTTTATAAATATCAGCCGTGCTTTCAACCATCGCCAGTTGAAACTTATTAAGTACTTGTTTACTTTGATATCTTTGAGTTAGTAATGTGCCTTTGAATAACTGATGCCAACGCGCTAGTACCTCAGAGGTTGACCACGTTTTCACCAGTTCACTATCAACATGTAATACGATATGCAAATGGTTATGCATCACGGCATGTGCACAAATATCAATGGCAAATACTTGAGCTAATTGAAAAATACGCTTTTCAATCCATGCGCGCCTGTGCTCATAACTGACACCGGTTTCTTTGTCTACGCCACATAAAAAAGCCTTTCTAACAGTACGGCTACAAATATGATAATAAGGGGTGTCTAATAAACTAATTTGCTGTGAACGAGGCTTAGGCATAATAATAACCTGATTTAATGAGGGTAAATTAAGTCTAGTTTAGTGATGGAAATATAACCATGTTATCATGGGTGGCATATTTAGACTTCAAGGATTATTGTGATTTCAAAATTACCCCGTTGGGTAGAATATGGTTCGTTATTACTTGCTTTAATTGCAGGCTTTGTCAATTCCGTTGGTTTATTGGGTTTTAACCACCAATCTATCTCACATCTCTCGGGCACAGTGACTATTATTGGAACAAGCCTTGCGGATGGTAATTTTATTAATGCCTTTCATCTTTTTATGGTGCTGTTTAGTTTTTTAGTTGGTGCCGCAATCTCGGGGTGTTTTTTACGTAGTGGAGCCTTACGATTAGGCAGAAATTACGGTCGACTTCTCACTTTAGAAGCGATGTTTCTGTACGCATCTATTTATTTTTTAACTCAAGATTCTTTAATCGGTCATTATTTGGCGTCTTCGGCCTGTGGTTTACAAAATGCACTTGTGAGTACTTATAGTGGTGCTATTATCCGCACAACACATGTAACGGGGATTTTTACTGATTTAGGAATAATGATTGGTGCCAAATTCCGAGGTGAGCCCTTTGATAAAAGAAAAGCACGATTGTTTTTGATAATCATTATCGGATTCCTTTTAGGCGGCACCATCGGAGCCTTCTTTTTTTCTTTTTTAAAATTCAACGCACTCTTTATACCTGCGACGACATGTTTGTTGTTGACTCTATTTTATACGCTTTATAATGCAAAAATGGCTTATACCGGAAAGACGGATTGATGGTGGTAACAATAATTCCGGGTGTTTTTTCGAAGGAAATGGTATTAATTTCACGCCTATGCACTTGGCTCAGTATCGTCATCCCCGTGGTGTTTTAATCGGGGAACCAGTACTTAAAGAGCAATGGATCTTCGATTAAAGACTTCGAAGATGACGCTGACAAAAAGATCTTGAGGAAACTACATAGGCATGAAAAATTAATGAAGTGAGCAACGGTTGTGAAAAAGAAATCAGCACTCACGAAGCGTGAATGATAGTGTTAACTATGCCACCCAATACAACGCTTTGTTGATGAAAATACAACCAAGTTATTATGGGTGGCAGATTAAGAACGCAGATTAAAATTCCAGATTAAGATCCAAGGCCAATAAGCTATTAATTAATTAAACCGGCTAAGGTTAATATTGAAATCACAGCAAGCACTAATAAAACATTACGTTTTGCAAGGTTCACTAGCAAGCAAGGCTCCGATGTACAGTCACCCTCGTTTAACATTATATCTTCCGATTTCTCCGCTACATCAATCAAAACTAGGTGAGTAGGTTTCTGAATGTCAAACAGGCTTTCTAACCAAACAGGAAAAGCTTTAGAAAAGTGACCAACAAACATATAGCCAAAAGAAGCGATGCGTACAGGTAGCCAATCTAACCAAAAAAGCACATCGTGATGATTTTGACAGCCATTCGTAATATTTGGGGCAATATTACCTTCATGCTCAACGTTCTTATCCTCTTCATTGGCTGATCCAGTAGCCACGTCTACCTGATCTTGATAAGCACTAGTAATACATTGTGCTGTTTTATGCTCAATAACCGTGGTTAACAAGCGATAAAAAATTGCACCTGCTGCACCAAATAGTATAAAAAAGAGCATAATAGCAACGTAATAACGGTAGTTTAACCAAACCAGCGCTTGCCCAAAGCCCATTTCGGGTAAGTTTTTGTCTGACAATAATTGCTGATGGTACATGTCAGCCGTTACCTCTTCCCCCTGAAAAGCGGAATGTAGATAATTTTTATAGCTACTTCTCGTCGTGGTACAACCAAAACAAACAATAAGTATGACGGTTGAAAGGAGAAACTCTATCAAGTCATTATCAATAAACGCCATAGATAAACCGATTAAAACAACCGGTAAAATAATAAACACCGCACTTGCTGCGACTCCTTGTTTCGCCGTGAAATTCTTACTAAAAAGGTCGAAGTAATGCTGATAATAAAAATTAAATCGCCATACTTTGGGAGTTAAAGATTTTTCTGCGAACAGTGCAATTAATAAACTTAATAAACTCATGTTATGTGTTTTTCCTTCTCGTTTGTCCAGTCAAATTTTGACGGAAATATTGCCAATCAAAAATATGACCTGGGTCTGTTTTTCTCATTGGTGCAATATCACAATGACCTACTATATTACCCATAATAATATCAGGGAATTTAATTTGCAAACAAAGTGTTAACGCTATTAGTTGATGGTATTGATCGCTTGTATAGGGAATATCATCTGTGCCTTCTAATTCAATACCGATTGAATAATCATTACAGCTATCTCTTTGTTTAAACGATGATAAGCCAGCGTGCCAAGCTTTATCAAAAAATGACACATATTGAATAATACTGCCATTACGGCGAATAAGGCAATGCGCTGACACTTTTACGCCTTTTAAATCATGAAAACTGCTATCGGCATTACAGTCTAATTGCCCCAGAAATAAATCACTAATACAGTGGCCACCAAAAAAACCTGCGGGCAAAGAGATATTATGAAGCACTAATAAACTAATTTTTTCATCACATGCACGCGGAGAGAAAAAAGGTGATGGCATATGCTGAACCAAAGCTTTAATAGGCTCTAACCAACCCGAGGAAATTGAAAGTCTGGTTGCCGGCTTATTTGATGACTTAGTTGAAGGTTTGGTTGAAAGCATTGATTTCTCGTTTTTACAATAATGGTTATTTATACCAAGATTGATATAAAGTTAATTATTACCGATCCAACACATTAATTGAACCATTTAATATAATGGCTATGTTCCCGTTAAGTATTGCTGGGCTTTGAACAGGTTGTTTTGTGAGTGTTTTAACTTTTATTATAAAAATATAAATCATCTTAAATATTTTATAAATACTCGGTTGTCACACAGTAAAATCGCTCCATCCAAGCCTTTAAATGGCGGTGATAAGCATTAACATTTTGAATGTGAAATAACCTTTCAATTACCTAATCGCCTGCGGCTACATTTAGTCGTTTGTGAATTTAATCATTGCTTTATGCAAACTTAATATAAGGTATGAAACTACCGCAAGACGCTATCTTTTGCTATTTTACCTTGTAGGTTTTTTGCTTTCACCCTCTTTTTTCTGCCTTTCGCTCAAAAAAACTCAATAATTGATTCACCATTAATGGTTTTGTATTAGGCGGTCACAGTATCGGCTAAATGGTCTAGTCTAATTGCGCCAATGATCGCGGGTATAGTTTGACATGATGCGGCACCTCAGTAATTTGGTTGCGGTCATTCAACACAGTTCAAAAAATGACCGTTAAATTATGTTGCCATAAGCTCATACCAGTTTCATTAAATTAGTTCCCACTCAGAGCTTGTCAGTGCTTTGAGAATAAAGTGAATTTTTTTGTGTATAGTCACTCTATATTAAAGGAATTCTGTGCGATTATCGAAGTACTGACAAACTCCCAAAGGGCGAGT
>JBAHZW010000053.1:0-11884 GCA_037132835.1 Colwellia sp.
CTATACCGGGTCAACTTAAGTACTTCTATGAGTTAGCGCCCAGTTTAGTCTTACCACCAAGGCGGGAAAGAAAATATCCTCGAACGGTCAAACCAAGGCCACAAAAATATGCAAAAAATAAAGCCGGTCTGCGTTAACTGACCGGCATTAGGGCTTGCCCAGTCTATATTATTCAGGCTCTGTTGTAGAACGCTGCTGTCACCCATAGGCAGCGATTAAAATTCCCTTTTATTGAGCTTTGCGTTACTTTCCCTAAACCAAGCAAGATAATTTGATAAATACTTTGTTGCTACGCCTTTCATTTTCCGTTAACCCAACCCTTAAAGTGAGCTATTGCCCCGTTCGCGGTCTGGATATATTCTGCTCAATAAGAAGCTATATATTAACGGTAAAAAAGAAAAATATTAACAGGTTTGATGCGCTACTTGACCTGTTTAATGGAAACGCCTTTATTCCCTCCATGAATAAATTAAGCCTATTATTTATAGGCTTAATAGTGACAAAAAATCTGATAACCCAAAACAAAACAACAGGTAGCGCAACTCACAAAACCTTCACTAACCTTCATATGCATCTTATTAAAAATAGACTTGAACAAACACCCATAAATAATAACAAAAACACAAAAACTCTTGAGTACCTATGTTTAATAATATAAAACTTGACTATATCCAATAAGAAATTATATTTAATAGTATATCAAACCAAATTAATCTTATTGAAATAAAACAATCGAAAGAAAATGAAAGAAATAGCATTGTATTTACCCGAAGGTAAGCAAATAAAAGGAAACTCTGCCATATCACCATGATATTGCGTTTTAATAGGTAACAAAATGTCTACAATAGATCGTCGCAACGTTTTAAAATCTGCAGCAGTAATTACCGCTGCAAGTATTACTGCCGGCTATGTAAATACAAAACAACAAGTTAATTCCGCACAGTTAAAAGCGCAAGGTTCACCGGTAATGGGCTTAGTTGTTCCTAAAACGGATGTAGTCCGTGTAGGTTTTATAGGCGTTGGGCAACGTGTATCTGGGCATGTAAAACACTATTGCCACCTTGATGGCGTAGTAATTAACGCTGTTTATGATACCGCAGCTTAGTCATCAATCGCCCCTAAAAGTGTGGCCTTTGTTTCTGACAGAAGTAATCGTAAAAATATTCCAGAATTTACCCTTGATGCTTGGAAAACAGGTAAACCACTACACTAGGTATTGTTTCATAAAAGAAATAACGCTGTGCAAGTAACTATGCGCTTGCCTTTTTCAGCAAATAAAAACATACATAATAAGTGATATTAATTTTCCTGAGCGGTATATGCCCGTTGCGATTTTTTAAGGAACGATGCATCGATAAGTCGACTTCATGTAGTGTCATTATCATTTATCGTTTTGGTGTACATGAATGACAAAATGCAACTCTTTAATGAATACACATTTTACGAAATGAACAAGCTTGGCAGTGAGGAGCAAGCTTGGGAAAGTCACTCTAATTGGCTTTTATCGTGAGTAGTAAACCCAAAAACAAATAACAAAAAAAAGAAATGGAGTAATAATGAAAAATTATAAAATAAAGTATCTTAGTTTAATGATCAGTGCACTGGTATGTACGTCGGCAAGTTCAGCATCCTCTCAAACAAACATTGATGAATCAGGCACGTCATTGGTATCAGATAAAGAAGCCACGATTAAAAAAGCAAACAAAAAACAAACTAAACAAGACGACGTTGAAGTTATTTCAGTCACAGGCTTTCGCAGCAGTTTAGCTAAATCATTAGCGGTTAAAAAAGATGCTCTTAATCTTGTTGATGCCATCAGCGCAGAAGATGTGGGTAAATTACCCGATGTGAATGTGGCTGAAGCACTCCAACGTATTGCTGGTATTACCGTATCTCGTGAACGTGGTAATGGGCAAAGTATTTCGGTGCGAGGCCTGACTGGCGGCTTTAACATGACCACATTAAATGGACGTAAGTTAGCCACAGACAATGCTGGGCGTAATTTCAATTATGATGTGTTATCTTCGGGTATTATCTCTTCGATTGAGGTATCCAAAACACCTAAAGCAGAGTTTACTGAAGGCGGTATAGGGGCTATTGTAGATATTAAAACCGTGCGTCCATTAAATACCGAAGGAACAAACTTCACCTTTTCCGCAGAAAATGTATACAAGGATTTAGCTGAAAAAAACAACCCCAAAACATCACTATTTTTCACCAATAATGTTGATGATACTTTTGGCGTAGCCGCAGGACTAATATACTCAAAAACTCAGGGGCGTTACGACTATATGGCGATTTATGATTATTATCGTCAAGAAACTTTAGACATTGGTAATGACGGTGATAGCATTACTGGCAATATGCCAGATTATGTCACTTATAATACATCTAAAGATGACAATGATCGCCTCAGTGGTAATTTTGCATTGCAATGGCGACCTACCGAAGATTTAGATATCAATTTTGATGCACTATATAGCACCTATAATGTTAATAATATTGCCTCTGGTATATCGTTAGGAATGAGCCAACCCTTATATCCATTCCACGGGACTTGGACATATGGTGAAGTTGATGATGACGGTAATATTATTAAATTAACGGTATCCGATCCCTTCTTGATTGACTTACTCCATATTGAAAATCATCGCAAAACGACCACACAAGCATTTGGCTTAAATGTAATGTGGTTCGTTGATAACTTTATTTTTGAAAGTGATATTTCACATTCATCGGCAAGTAATGAAAATGACGGCGATAATAAGTATGTCGTTGCCCGCTCAGCAATAGATTCAGCAACTTATGATAATAGCCGTGGTGGTAGCGTGCCAGATATGATTTTTTCAAGTCAATTAGATGCAAGCAACGGTTTCGGCGCCCATTATGCATCATTTAGCGGACTAGGCTCAGAGGATGAAGTGGATCAGTTAAATTTCAAAGGAAGCTGGCTCCCAGATATTGAATACCTGACATCTCTTGATTTTGGTCTCGGTTATGCGGGGCAAACCAAGGCACGTGATAACTGGCGCGCTGAAAATCCTAGCGCCTTTAGTAACGGAAAAATTGATGGTGTAGATATAACCGATGAGTCATTGCTAATTCATAACGGTGGCTTTACATGGTTAGAGCTACCAGAGTCGGTAATGAAAGACTCAACCGTTGACGACTTTCTGGGTCAAGAAGAAGGAAACTTTCCTCGTCAATGGGCAAGTATTGATATGGATGCATTAGAGGCCTTCTATCAAAGTATTGATCCGGCAGCGGCAGATAAACTCATTGCGCATCATGAAAAAGGAAGTTCCTACGCTATATCAGAAGATGTATTAAGTGCTTATGTTCAAGCAAATATTGAAGGTCAGTTATGGGATCAAGATTATTATTTAAACATTGGTGGTCGCTTTGTTGAAACGAGCATAACATCTGAAGGTTTTAGTCAGAATGTGGATAAAATTACTCGAGATGAGCAAGGTTACCCCATAGACACCACCTATACGGCATTGACCCCAGTGAATAAAAAAGACAGTTATAGTAATTTCTTGCCCAGTCTAAACTTTAAGTGGAACTTGTTTGATGACTATATCTTTAGAGTAGCAGCATCGAAAGTATTAAGCCGCCCAGACTTAGCAAGCATGTCTCCATATGAGTCTGTTACGGTCAAGGGGCCTGCACTTAAAGATAATACTAAAAGGGTATCTAATCCTGGACTAAAACCTTTCACAGCGAAACAAATCGATATCGGCTTAGAGTGGTACTTTTCTGACTTGGGCGCGATGACTGCAGCATTCTATTATAAGGATATTGCTAATTTTGTCACTAACGAAACACATATTGAAAATATTGACGGTTATGACTTTGAAGTCATAATGCCAGTGAACAATGATGAAAGCTCCATTATTAAGGGCCTTGAACTAGCTTACCAGCAAAGTTTAGATGAGGTTTTACCCGAATATTTGAGCGGTTTCGGTTTCCTAATAAACTACACTTACAGCGATACCGACAGTGGTAAAGAAAATGCACGTGGTGAAAAAGTCGGCTTTATAGGTATGTCAAAAAACTCTTACAATATACAGGCATATTATGATGAAGGTGCATTATCTACTCGCTTGGCTTATAGCTACCGTGACTCTTACCTGGTCAGTATTCATTCTTCAGATTGGGGTTATGATACATATGCCGATGCAGTGGGCTACTTAGACTGGAGTACCAATTATGATCTTACGGATAAAATTTCAGTACGTGCATCTGTGAATAATTTGACAGATGAAGGAGAACGTAAATATAGCGGCGACAAAAACAAAGTGGCATATCAAGCTTATTGGGGGCGTACATTGACCTTAGGGGTCACCGCTCGTTTTTAATGCCTAAAGCACTATCGCCATCTTAATCAATATACAGATTTGATGGCTTTTTATTTTTTAACTAAGGCTGTACTACGAAAAATATTTTTTGGTGAGAAGATCTATAGCCGTGTAACACCCTTGTTAAAATAAATCTATTTATAAAAAACTCGGTCGCAAGCGATCGAATTTTAAACAAGTCTGGCGAGTATGACTTTATTCTTTATAAACTCATTCAATAAGCTATATGTAATACCATGATGCCGATCGATCACCCCCCTATGTCACCCATTAGAAAACTAAGGTCAAGGGAAAAACAATATCCATTGATCTTTTAATCAATTATTTTAGCCTCCGGGCTTAATCAATTTTTTTGCTACTATGCACCTAAAAATCTCTTAGTGTAGTGTCAATTAACATGCAGCAGTCACCCATCTAACTAAACAACCACCGTCTAAAGACGTGGATCCAATATATCTACCAGCGAATTAATGACTATTGTTATTGTTTTCCATCAATAAAACCATACGAATTTCAAGAGATCCCTCATTATCTTAGTTCAAAAGTATTGGGGAGAATACCTTCCAAACTTGTTAAGTTACACACGGTTTTCACACAAAATGTCAGCCCTACTTATTCCTATGTGTGCTTATTTTAAAACGGTCAAAGGAAAGCCTTAAAGTGTGCCATAACATCCGTATTCCGCGCAATAAAGTATTCGATGGAGTTGAAAAAAGAGGAAAAGGAACAATGGACTGGTTTTACGGTTTCAAACTACATTTATTGATCGATCACATAGGAGAAATTATTTCTATGAAGACCACACCCAGTAATACTAACGATAGAACACCAATCCCCGAACTATGCAAAAACCTCAACGGAAAGCTTTATGCGGATATGGATATATAGGAAAGAAGTTAGCTGAAATAGAGATTGATTTGGTTACTATCGTCCGTAAAAACATGAAAGCTAAAGCAATGTCAGAATTTGATAGAGCTATGTTATCAAAGAGGTATATTATTGAAACGATAAATGATCAGCTAAAAAATATTTCTCAAGGTTTAACACAGTCGACATCGAAGTGAGGTAGGATTTATGTTGAATGTAACTTCAGGAATAGTGGCTTATTGTCTTAAAGAAAAAAAGCCACGTATAAAATTATCACCGAGTGAGTTTAGACTGATGGTAGCTTAAAACGTGATCGTTTAAGCCGCTCTCAGGTTAACTAGTTAAGCATCGCTAATTGTACTTCGTAGTTATGCTGCTCACGCTCAACATACTTACTCCATTGTAACGCGGTTTTTTGAGTACTAATAAATTGTGAGGCGTTTTTAAACGCAGCTAAAGAAGGCTCGAATTTTTTCAAATTGAAGTGCGCCATCCCGAGTATTAAATGCATATTAGCAACATCCTTAACATTACCATCCTTGCTCCCATTGGGCTTGGCATAGCGTACTAAAGCTAGTTTTGCCGATTTTATCGCAGCTTGCCATTGCTCTGTATTTAAATAGGTCTGCGCTAATAACGCATCATGTTTACCTGTCGGGTCAATGTCACTCATACGGATCAAAACATCGATCGCTTTATCATCTTCTTTAGCTATCAGATAGGCATTCGCAAGCATCCTTAGGTTCTTTTTATCAGACAAAATGCTGCCTTGCTCAATTGAACGCTCTAGCACGGCAGCACTTTTATAAGGTGCGCCATGAAATAAATACAGTTGCGATAAGGTAATGATTTCTCTCGGCTTGGTTATATAACCGGCTTGATAAGCCGCCTCCATAACCGCCATTTGCTTTTCTTCTTCACCTATTTCACCGTACATACCTGCAAGTTGTATCCAGTATTGTGGTTTAGAATATAAACGCACTAGCTTCTCCATTACCTTAGTCACTTGTTTCGGTTGTTTAAGCTCATAAAAAGTAGCACGTTGTAAAGTAAGCCAATTTTCTTTAGGTATTTTATTGTTAGCGGCGGCTATATCATTAGCAAATTCAATATGTTTTAAGCTATTTACAAAGTCGTTTTCTTGAAAGTACACTTGAGCAAACAACATTTCTTGGCTGCCGGTGAGGGCTTTGCTATTAAGTCCACGCCACTCAGATAAAAAGTTGAGTGCTTCGATATAGTTTTCTTGCTGCATACTTAATTGTGCTAAAGAGTATAAGGTTGAAAGCGTTAAACTATCTGGGATAGCAATCTCATCAATAACGAGCATAAAATAATCTGTGGCTATTTCTACATCATCATTGCCATAATACATAAAACCATAAAAGTTATACAACATGGCACGTTCATAACTATTTAAGTTATCAAGATTATCTTCAACATCATTTAACACTGAAAAACCTTCTATTTTATCACCGTCATCCGCAAATTTTTGTGCGCGTGCAAATTGTGCATAGACTCGATTACGCATCGCCGGTACTTTTTTGCTAGCGCGGTAATTTTGATTTTCAGTGCTTTGCTTTTCAGCACTTTTATCAGCCGCAACTGCCTCAGCAAAAACGTTGTTGGATGTTATGGTGACCAGTAGCGCAAACATTGTGGTTAGCAATAAGTTTTTTTTTCTTTTCATAACCTATTCGTCCTCATCTCTTTTTATTTAAGGTTAAATGTCATCATTTAAAACGTACGTCCAGTGAGCCAATGTAAAAATTAGCGAGACCAAAAGTACAGTGGTTCAATGATTAACCATCAATCTCAAAACTAATTTTGTTCTGTACACCGGCAACTTCCATCGCCACACCATCGACAACTCGGGGTTTGTATTTAAACTTAGCGACAGCATTAAGCGCAGCTCTATCAAATACGCCTTCAGGCTGCGACTTAACGATGATGGCATTAGACACGGCACCTGTTTTTGTCACCATAAACTCAATAATAACGTATCCTTCAATCCCACGTGATTGTGCTCGACGTGGGTAAATAGCGGCAACTTTTACAATAGGTAAGTAATCACCATCGCCCGAATCTAAACTCAAACCACCCGACAAGCCCATACCTGTTTGAATATCAGCGACAAAGCTACTTTTAACCGCATTCGCATTAGGATTAGATTGTTGCATTTTAGGTGCATTCATTGGTGGTGGTGGCTCTTTTGGTTTAGCCGGCTTTTGTGGTTTACGCTCTTTCCTAACAATTACTTCATCTTTTTTCAAACGGATAAAATCAAGTACGTTACCTTTAACGGGATCTGTCATGGCATTATTACCCCCAGTGATCAGTGCTTGCATCCCCCAAAGTAATACGAGTGTCATAATTAATGCGAGCGAGCCTGCCATGACATAGCGAACCCCACTTCTTAATATTGGCTGTTTCATCTGCTGTCCTTTAGCAATCAAATCTCTTGCGCGGCTATTGACACATCAAAAACCCCAGCGGCTCTGGCAGAGTCCATCACCTTAATTAAGGTCTCTGTGGTTGATTTTTTATCTGCCTGAATAACAACAGTCCCTTGTGGGTTCTCTGCCTTTAAACGCTCAATGTTCGCTTGTACGCTGCGAATATCGATTTTACGTTTGTTAATCCAAATATCCCCTTTGTCACTGATAGCAACAAGAATATTGGCTCGCTCTTTTTTAACAGCGGTAGCCGCTTCAGGACGGTTCACATCAATACCCGCTTCTTTAACAAATGAAGCGGTTACGATGAAAAATATCAATAGAATAAAAACAACATCCAACATCGGGGTCATATCTATCTCTTCTTTCTCATCTTGCTCTTGCAACATCTGATTTAAATGACGCATGCCTAACTCCTACAATTTTTTACCTAGGATGAATGTGCTTGATGCGGTTCATATAACAATACCCTCACCATGCCCATGTTGATGTATATCTACATCTTAATGAATATGCTCTAATTTATTTAGTGACTAACCACTAAGCTATCGGTTAACAATTCGGTTTCTTTCTTTGCGTTACGTCTTAGCCAGGTAATGGTAAAAACACCTGACAAAGAGCCAACCATTCCCGCCATCGTTGGAATGGTGGCTCGTGATACACCCGATGCCATTGAGCGTGCATTACCACTCCCTGAAATAGCCATAGCATCAAAGACTTCTATCATGCCAGTAACCGTCCCTAGCAAACCTAATAACGGGCATAAGACGACGAGCGACTGAATCAATATCAAGTTGCGATTTAACTTGGTGGTGGCACGTGAAATCAAGGCGATACGAATATGTTGGGCGTACCAAGAACTTTGCTCTTGGCGCGATTGCCAACTTGACACCAGATGTTTTTTTATTGTTTTATAACTATAAAAAATAAAGACAAAGCGTTCAAATATAAGTAACCACATAACAAAGATAACACCACCGATAACAGTCAATACTTGACCGCCAGTATCCATAAACTCACGTATTTCACTAAACGCTGTCGCGGTGTTGGTGAGTTGTGCAAGGTCCATTAATAAAGACACAGTTTATGCTCCTTGACCTGCTTGACCTGCTCTTTCAGCTCGGTCAGCAATGATACCTGTACTTTCTTGTTGTAAAATATTAACAATACCTCTACTACGACCATTTAGGTAAGCAAAGATAAAGACCATTGGAATAGCAACAACTAAGCCCAATACTGTAGTGACAAGTGCTTGAGAAATACCGCCAGCCATTAATTTAGGATCACCGGTACCAAATAAAGTAATGGCTTGGAAGGTATTAATCATGCCGGTGACGGTGCCGAGTAAACCAATAAGCGGTGCAACCACAGAGATGATTTTGATAAGCGTCAGTTTGCTCGACAGTTTTGGTAGTTCTCGCAAGATGGATTCTGATAACCTGAGCTCTAAGGTTTCCGTATCTAAGTCAGGGTTTTGGTCTTTCACTAACATGACCCGACCAAGCGGGTTATCGTCTGAAGCAACATCATTTTTTAACTGGCGTGCTACTTTAGAGCCAATTAACACTAAGACAATTAAGCGCTCTAAGGCAATTAATAAACCGACGGCACCAATGGCTAAAATGATATAACCCACAGCACCACCTTGGTCAATACGTTCACGTAAATCGGGCGCTTGTACTAACAAGCTTAAAATTGAACCACCCGTAGGGTCTAAAGCAAATGCTGTAGTACCACCTTGGTTAACTTCTAGATCATTGACTGAATCTAAATAACGGCTTGATGGCTGTCTTATCAACTCGGCAACCGTGCCTGTTTCATCGATATATTCTAGGTACTTACCATTAGCAATTAAGTTGAATCCACCAATACGGGTAACTTCTATTTGCTTACGTTGTCCATCGGCTAAGACAACTTCACGGTTGAATTTGCTGATTTTACCGCTTTCTGTCATTTCTCTTTGTAGTTCAAACCAAAGACGTTCAATTTCATCAATAGAAGCTAATTTTGAGCTAGCCCCCATACTTTGTGCAAAGGTATCTAAAAACTCGCCACGATTAGGTATTTCAGCAGAGATGACTGAGGTTTGAAATTTACTGCGTGTATCACCAGAAACTTGTTGTAATACACCAAATAATTCTTTTAATTCACCTAGGCGCTTATCTAAAGCATCACCTTTGTTGGCTAAGCTAATTTCATTCGTTGCGAATGTTTGTTCAAGCTCAGCACTTAACTTTAACGCATTATTTCGCTGTGAAGAGACCTCATTAAGCAGGTATTCTTGTTGTCCAACTTTGGCCTTAAATTCAGCTTCACGGGCTTTGTTTTGCTCTGTTTGAGCAATATTACCTTGTTTAAGTTTCTGTAAAAGCTGATCTAAGTCACCTGCTGGTTTAGCATGACTGGTCGCAGAGCAAAGTAACAACAGGGTCACTGAAGCGGTAAGTAAGGTTTTACATTGACGCGCTACACGGGTTAAAGAAACCGTTATTTTCACTGCTATTGCGCTGTTATTATTTATCTTTAAGAAATTCATCATGATTACCCTGCAGTTGAAATGTCGGCTTGAGCTAAAGGTACAAAGATCAAGTCGGGTGCTAATTGTTTACGCGCGATACGTAAGGCTTTGTTAATGCCTAAACGATAATCTTGCGATAACGCTTGCCACTGCCCGCTTTGTTGATGCCATTGCCCTAAATGACTACCACCGCGTGTTTGATAGACAAAGCTAACACGACCAATACGAATAAAGTCGACATCCATCGATTGACCATCTATATCAATCAGCCCGCTATATGCCTCAATAGTACGACCGTAATCAACTTCAATTTGGTAGGCTTCTAATACACGACGAAACTTTTCAGATACGGCAATATCGGCTCTATTCATCATATCGTTTAAATCATTAATCCGTTTGCTGCGCTCTTCCGCTAAGAAAGGCACATCAAGAGCAACAAATTTTTCAAGGGTGGTGATCATACGAGCCATAAGGGGCGAAATTTGACGTTCAATTACACTCACTTGGGTCATAGACTCGGCAAGTTGTTCCAACTCGGCCACTTGGTTATCGAGTTGATTTTGCATTTGTTGGTTGTAAACATTTAAGCCATTCAGCTCTTTAGTTACACCATGAAATTGCTGTAACTTGCTTTGAACTTGCTCAGTATACTTGTTTACTTTTTTCTGAGATTTTGCTGCGGAGTCATTAATTTCCTGACCCGCCTCAACAACTTGATTGAGTTGCCCATGACTGTTTTGAGACATGGACTCTGCCATTGACAGCGTTGGCAAAAATAAGCTGGTGGCACTGACGCTCAACAACAAACTTGCTTGCGCTAGTTTAGATAACTGCATGGATTGACCTTCTTCGCTAAAAATTAAAATTTTTTTATGAATAAGCCGTTAATTACTTGGCAACATTAAAAATAACGCTTAAGTGAATAATGGCTTAATGGAATGAGGCGAATATTACCGAGGAAATATGACACTTAAGGTGTAAAAATATGACACTTAAATTTCATTAATATGGCAATTAAATGACAAGGTGCCCGCATATATTGATATAACAACTTGATTAAATCATGACTCACTTTAGCGGGTTAAAATACATCCTAGCTAGGTTACTCTCAATGAAAAAGGGAGCCATTAGGGGAACGACTCCTGCGTTGCCCTAATGTCTACACCCTTGTAGAAATCAATCCTTCGGCTACCCTGACTCTTTTCTCTACGCACAACAAGATCATAAACTTAATGAAAATGGGTTCAGTGACTAAAAATGCCTCTTCACCAACACCTTCTACTTGTAGAGAACAATCACTACAATCTGCTAGGACATTGATTTGATGTTGCATTACCTAAAATCACCATACTGCCCCATTGACCCGCAAAAGTTTCTTCGCCTGTAATATCTTTACTTGAGGTAAAAGTAATAGGCTCAGTCGCAGTGCCCGACGCTTCAATTTTAGCGCCACGGCGTATGACTAAGTAATCATCTCCAGAATGACCATAAATAGTCGTACCCGCCTCAATAGTTAAGATTGCGCTATCCGCATTATCATAACCAATAAATACGGCATTATTTAACAGGTATAAGTTGTTCGCAGTCAGGGTCACATCACTCATAATAGTACCGCTTAGTTGGCAGGTTGTGGTTATGCCATCACTTCCAAGCCACCACGAATAGCGTACATAATTGTTGCG
>JBAHZW010000071.1:0-7040 GCA_037132835.1 Colwellia sp.
TAATTTGATCACGTGCAATTAATGCCAGCTTTTTCTTAATATCGAGTTGATCACCGTGTTTCTCATCAATAGATAGCTCTTTGGGAATAGTATTACAGGCAAGAGCGCCCCCCCTTAAACGAATTAAAAGATTTTTTTGGTCTAAGTAATTTAAATCAGCCCTGATTGTTACCTCTGATACCTGATATTTATTGGCTAAGTCGGGCACGCTTACTTTTCCCTTATCTAAGGTTTGCTGAACTATTTCATGCCGCCTTTCAACTGTATTCATATTATCTCTTTCATTATCTTATTGTTTTGACTTTTTTTCTTAATACTGTGAATCATCAAGTAAAGCTATTAATAAAATGGTTATTGCGTGAGCAAACAAAAGAACAGCAACACCGCTTCATCGTTACTGTGACTTATAAGGGCGCTACATGGATAATAGCTTAATAGAGAATGCAGGAGCATATTATCCTGAATAACCATTTTTTCATCACTGCGCCTTAAATTAAAATTGCTCAAGCACTCTGAAACATACACCTTGATTGGTAATGGGTATATATTTCTGGCTTTGCTATTACCTTCAATAAGTTAGGCACACTTACAAGTGATAGACAACAATTAGCTGCAATATAACCTTCGCCTTATGCTACCAGCCTTTCGAATTCCTTCAATGTTATTTTATTTTCACACACCTTTCAAATCAATTAAATCAATTGATTACAGATAATTGTGAGTTTTTAATGTGTTTTTTATGACACCTTGAATTTTAAACGAAAGTCTTTGTAAGTCGTTTTTGTTGCTTTATTAGTCATATAGATTATAAATAAGCGACACTTAAAGTAGCAATAATTCTAACACTAAGAATTAGAAAAGAGAGATTAAAATGAAAATACATAAATTGAACTATTTAAGTCTTATGATCGGTACTTTATTAGGAACGTCTTCACTATGTGCTGTTGCACAGGAAACAGCTGAAGTCAAAGAAGAAGAAAAAGAGATCGAGGTAATAGAAGTTAGGGGCATGTTAAGCAGCATCAAAGAGTCTTTATTCATCAAACAAAATTCAATACAAATTGTCGATGCAATTGTTGCCGAAGACATAGGTAAGTTTCCTGATCAAAATGTTGCGGAAGCACTACAACGAATAACAGGTGTTACCATTACTCGAAATGCCGGTGAAGGTCAAAACGTTGTCGTTCGTGGTCTTGGTGGTGATTATAACGTAACCACTGTTAATGGACGTCGTATGGCTTCTGAGCATTCAAGCCGTGACTTTAACTATGACCTCATTGCTGCAGAGTTACTTGGTGGCGTTGAAATTTACAAGTCATCGGTTGCTCATACCCAAGAAGGGGGTATTGGTTCCGTCATCAATATAAAGACTCGCCGCCCCATGGACTTTGATGGCTTTACCATGTCTGTCACAGCAAAAGGTATTTATGAGGACCGTACTAAAGATACGACGCCACAGGCTTCATTTTTGATTAGTGATACTTTCTTGGATGGTACTTTTGGTGCTTTATTTACAGGCGTTTATTCTGAGAGAACACTTCGTATTGATAACTACGAAGGTGAAGGGTTTTGGAATGATGACGGTGAAAGCTGGATTACAATAAGACAAGATGTCGATGGTGATGGTGAATTTGATCCTTACGTTGATAATGAATGGGGGTCAATAGTACCCGGATATATGCGTTATGGTAATAAACAAGATACTCGCGAAAGAATAGGTGGCAGTATGGCGCTGCAGTGGATACCAACCGATGATATTGAAGTCGTTTTTGATGGCCTTTATTCATCTTATACAACTGATGGCACAGAGTCTCAAATTTCATTCATCACATATGACGAGAGTTGGACGGAAGGTATTCCTGGTGTAAAAGATTTAGGTTTCAATGATGAGGGGTTAATAAATAAGTTAACCTTATTTGGTAATGGGGCCATGGCTGAGTTATTAAATGTTTCCAACCCTCGTAAAACAGAAACTTATCAATTGGGGTTAAATACTACATGGCATTTAAATGATGAGTTATCTTTATCATTTGACGTGTCCCACTCTAGCTCAGAAAATAAAAATAATGGTCAAAATCGCTATATTGTTGCCCGTGGTTTTGTTGATGAAATAACCCTTGACCTATCAGGTAGTAACTTATTACCCGATGTGACCTTATCATCTGATTTAAATTCAAGCTCACCTATTGGCGCTCACTATAGCAACAATGACGGAACAAATATTAAAGATGAAGTGACAGAGTTTAAAGTTGATGCCAAATGGGAACCTGTTATTCAGGGCTTCGAATGGATTACATCGGTAGATTTTGGTATTAATATCGGAGAACAAGAAAAACAAACTAATCAATATTCATCTGAAAATCCAAGTGCTTTTAGTAATGGTGGTATTTACCTAGAGGCTGATAAATACTCTCACTATGATGTCGATTTATCGTCAGTGGAAAACATGAATGGCTTTGACTTATTCCGTTTACCCGCAGATGTTATCATTGATGGGGATTTTGATAATTTCTTTAAAGGTGAGCCAGGAAAGCACCCTGACCCTTGGCCTCGTTTTGATTATGATGCTTTATACGCCTTTTACCAAACTATCAGCCCACAAGCTGCGGAAGATCTAATTAAAGCCACTTACAAACCAAAAGATTCATACAATGTTAATGAGGCCACTAAAGCTATCTATGTCCAAGTCTATTTTGAAGAAGAAATATTTGATTTACCCTTTGTATTAAATCTTGGTACAAGAGCTATTGAAACAACGGTAGGCAGTAAAGGGTACTCACTAAACCTTGATAAAGTCATTTTCGTGCATGATGCTAATGGAAACCTTTCGTATGAAGGTAAAACGGCAGACTATCAAGATATTGTTGTATTTGAAGATAAGTACACCGACGTTTTACCTAGTTTCAACTTTAAACTCAATCTTACTGATGAACTTATTTTTAGAACCGCTGGTGCTAAAGTTATCACGCGTCCAAGTATCCAATCTTTAAAAGCATATAGTTATATTAACTTCAAAACCATGGAGTTTTATTCTTCAAACCCAGGCCTTGATCCCTTACGTGCTAATCAGCTTGATGCTACGTTAGAGTGGTATTTCTCTGAGTATGGTGCGTTAACATCTGCCTTTTTCTACAAAGATATCGAGTCTTTTGTCATCAGTGGCGAAAATGGTACTCAAGATATAAAAGGGGAGGAGTTTAAAGTCTTTTCATCAATTAATGGCGATGGCGGCGGCTTTATTAAGGGGTATGAGTTGGCATACCAACAATCATTTACTGGTATGTTACCTGATCCCTTTGATGGCTTAGGAGTACAGTTAAATTATACCTATGTGGATTCAGGCTATGATGATGTGCCTAAAGGGCATCCTGAATTTACCTTCCGAAGTAAAGGTCTACCTTATGAAGGTATGTCAAAACATTCTTATAATGTTGTTGTTTATTATGAAAAAGATGCCACTCAAGCGCGTTTTGCTTATAACTGGCGTGGTAAATATATAAAAAATGCACAGGCCTGGGGTGGAGAAGAGTGGGTAGCACCCTATGGACAATTAGACTTTAGTGCAAGTTATGATGTAAATGAAATGATCAATGTTAACGTCAGTGGAACTAACTTAACCAATGAACGTAGTTATGACTATATTATTCGTCCCGATCAAGTGCATCACCTAAGCAGCTCTGGTCGATTATTTACCGCAGGCATAAGCCTACGATTTTAATTACTAAGATGATGAAATAGTTAAACTAATGACAAGGATAATTCTGCTTGTAGTTGATCATTAATAGCAACGAAGAATTGTCCCTTGCTTATCAACCTGAGATTGTAAAAGTGAGTAACACATGAATTTAAAACACAAAATACCATTATATCTATCATCTTTAACTTTGGCCGTGACCTTGACCGCTTGTAATGACCTTGACGGATCTACCGATATAAAAGAAGTACCATTAACACCTGAAATCGAAATTCCCGCAGGAAGTACAGACAGAGCAGCATCGGTGTGGTTAAAGTTTAATGATAATAAAGTTGGCGATACTATTATACAGGATGTGTATGTGCCGACAAAAGGCTTAACGCCTTATACCTATTACTCTGTACTTAATTGGAATGCAGGCATGGAAGGGGGGGGGTATGCAGGTATTCAAGACCATCCTGATGGTCGAAATTTTATCTTTTCTATCTGGGATCCTTCTAATGGTGAAACCATTACCGCGCCGTTTACTGGTGAAGGCACTGAGATTGAAAACTTTGGTGGCGAAGGGACGGGTTTAAAATCGTGGAATTTTTCACTCGGTTGGCAGCCTGATAGTTGGTATACCTTAGTTGCTAAAATTTGGGATAAAAATGGCCATACCATGTTTGGTTATTGGTCACATGATAAAACCAACGATATTTGGAGTCATCTGGTAACTATGGATTACCCCGTAGCCAATGTTCGTTTTTTTAGCAATACCAGTGCCTTTGTTGAAGACTGGGGAGGTACAGGTAATAAAACTCGCACCGCATTATTTTCTAATGGTCATAAACGTTTATTAGATGGTTCTTGGCTTGGTTTTAGTCAGGCTGACTTTCATGTTGTCCAAGAAGAAGCGACTGAAATTTATAATGACAACTTTAATGCTGTTGCCACAGAAAATTATTACCGTATAACAACAGGCGGCGCTGCGGAGCCTAACATCGAGGTGATTGATACTCTTGCCAGACCGTATGCTCAAATAACGCCCGTAAATCCCATGACAGAGTACTCACTTGATCGAGTAACAAACTCGAGTATTTCTTGGTTCTTACCCGCATCATCGACTCCTCAACTTAGGTATACAATAAAAATTAATGGCGATACTGTTGCTTCGAATATCGCTCCAGAAGTAAGAGAAGTTACCTTTAATACCATCAAAAATGATGACCTTATTGAAATTGAAATAGAAAACATACTAGGTAAAACTTCACTTTTAAAAGCAACGGTTACTGATGGCCAGATAGAAATCAATGATGACCTTATTATTAATGACACAATTCTTGAACTTGTCAGTGGAGAGTCAATAACCATTGATAGTTTACAAAAAGGAGAAACTCTACAGGTTTCAGTAGCTGCTCTTGGCTCTTCTAGTCGAGTGAGTTTTCAATTAGAAGGTCTAAATGGTGACGCCGACTTGTTTGTCAAAAAATCAGAGAAAGCATATCCTGATGACTATGATTGTATTTCTGCAGGTGGAGGGAGCCGTGAATATTGTGTATTACCAGTGAGTAAAGAAAGTACATATTATGCATTGATTAAAGCAACTTCTGATATTACAAACTTAAAAGTTACAGCGGATCAAGATGGTAGTGCTGATGGCATGTTAAACAGTGTTTACTTTATTGTCTCTTCACCTTCTCCAGCACAATCAGGTAATGAATTAAAATTTGCATTTGATGGTAACCCCGATACGATGTGGCATACATCGTGGGGAGATGACCTTACTTCATACCCTCACGAAGTGTATATTGATTTAGGTCAAGCTGTTGATGTTAACCGCTTTGAATACAGCCCCCGTACAGCAGGTCTTAATGGTACAATCGTGAGGTATGAAATTTATATTACCGACTCAACTGCAGATTACGGTGAGGTAGTCCATTCAGGAACTTGGGCGGCTAATAATAAACTTAAGTTAGAAGTTTTCACTCCAAAAAATGGACGCTTCATTAAATTTGTTGCACTCGAAGAAGCGGGTGGTGGTGATTGGGCCTCTGCCTCAGAATTTAGAGTTGGCTTTGATAATGGTGAAATATATGATCCTATTTATGGAGAAGAGTCAGAAAAGCCAGAAGAGCCAACAGATAACGGCAATATTGAAGTAAATAGTACTCTATTAGATAACACCACTTTTATCGTTACTTCAAATTCCCCAGCACAGCCAGGTAATGAGTTAGCGCTGGCTTTTGATTCGAATGAAAGTACAATATGGCATACTAACTGGGATGACAGTACTGTCGGTTATCCTCATGAAGTGATTATCGATCTTGGTGAAACTTATGATGTAAACCGATTCGACTACGCCCCTCGAAATGGTGGTGGTAACGGTACTGTAGTTGCCTATGAAGTTTATGTGAGTAACTCAAATACAACGTTTTCTACTGTTGCCTCATCTGGAACTTGGGACGATAACGCTGAAACCAAAACAGCTACATTCAACGCTGTAAGTGGTCGATTTGTGAAGTTTGTAGCCGTTGCAGAGCGCGGTGGTAATGCATGGGCAGCAGCAAGGGAAATAAATGTTGGTGTCATGCCATATGATTAAAGATTCTCACTAGTCTTATCTTTTATTGTGAGCTAAACACGAAGATTTAGCTCACTTTGCCTCTTTATTTAAATTTCTTTTTTAGCTCACAGGCCCGCGAATAGCCATACAAAGTTATTCTCAAACTAGTCACGTGCCTAGTATTTCCTTACATATGTGCAAGTGCTGTTGAATTTTCATACTGCTTCAGGTCAATTTTAGCGTAAAGGCATGTACAAAAACCAATGGCTTTATAGTGAGTCTGGACAATGGCACCCTTTAACCGAAGCTACATTCACTTATGATGCAACGGCAGAAAAACAAGCTCGGCTTGATTATCAAGGCGGTGTAGAGAATGGTGTTTTTTATATGAAGAATACTGGATTTTTTAGTAAAGTCCCCCTAAACACACTAAGTTTGAAATTATCCCTAGTGTACAGTCAAACATTGATTTCACTACTTTACCCGTTGTATTGTTCCTTGATGAGTGAAGGATATAGACATATAAGCGATGCCAAACCTATCGATAGCGGTTCAAGATAATTGTTCCTACACTATCTCTAGTAAACTACATATATGTAGCGTTCTTATCAAAATTAATTACGTAGCAACTAAACCTTCAGTAAGTCTAAGCCGTAACTAAACCAAACCTTAACGACTGCTTTTTATAAACAATCAAGCACGTTACCATAGTATTACTGCCTATTGCTTGGTATAACATCCATAGCAATTTTTATCAGGATGCCATTAAAATGATTACACTATCCGCAGAGCAATGCCGAG
>JBAHZW010000074.1:0-13055 GCA_037132835.1 Colwellia sp.
GCTTTTAGCCGAATCTTTCAGACAGCGTTTGTTGGTCATTTTTACGGCGTTATCACCTTTTTATGTGGAATAACCACATTACAAAGGCTCTGCCTTGTATAAATACCCAACAATTCGCTGCAAAAATAATCTCGAAAGATCAACAGCCCCTAATCATCTAATAATAAATAAAAAAATTTTACTTGGTGATAACTTGCAAAAAATGATGAATAAAAAGATCAATAGGCTGAGTACTTTTGACCAACTTACAACGGCTTACTGCGCCCTCCCAGCCGAGCCAAAAAAACTCAGCTAATGCGTTGCATTCTGACGCTTTAATTTCTGGATAAATTTGTTGTAAGTAAACAGATATTTTTTTTTGCCAGCCCTGTAACACCTCAATTAGTTTTTCACTATGACTGGGCGGTAACAGTGAATTTTCTTGCTCTAGATTGCCAACGAGGCAACCACGCTTAAAGTTATATTTTTCAATACCTGCTTTAGCATCCTTAACAAAACTCATTAGTCTTTCATCTAGGGGCTGTTGCTCATTAGTTAAATGCAAATCAAGCTTGCGAGAAAAATAATGGTCATAATGAGCGATCACCGCTAAGCCAAACGCTTCCTTATTTTCAAAATAATGATAGAAAGAGCCTTTAGGAACTGAGACATTTTTTAATATTTGCTCTAAGCCCGAAGCAGCAAAACCAAATTGAGTGAAGTGTTGAACGCCACTGCTAATTAATTCAGCTTTGGTTTGACTGCTATCTCGACCAGACTTTGCTGGCCGACCTCTTCTCTTTTTATCCGTATCAATTTTCATAACTCAATATTAGACCGATCGTCTATTAAATGGCAAATACTATTTTGTCCGTAATAGCTAAGCAGGATAAAAAACACCCATTTGGCTTGGTCAAATAAGCCAGTCGCTTAGCTTTTTTGACTAAAACTTATCAACAATTAAAACGCTTTAGTTTTAACTTAAATTAATCATAAAAATAAAAACAATAAATATCAATTACTTAATTTATGTATTCGTATTGGCACAGCACTTGTAATACTCAATACAAGCAGGATGGTATTTCATGAAAACATCGAAGCTAGTCAAAACCAACAGTGGATGAAACTAACTGCAACGAATGCAACTGAAGAAGGAATTTATTATGGGCACATTACATATGATTAAAAACACGGGTAACAAAATTAAAGAGGTAACGCTTACGCTAATACTTGCCGCCTCTTTACTTGGCGTAATCTTAAGTACTAACGCCAATGCCGCAGCGAAAACTACGACTGAAATAGCCGTAAGTAACTTTGTTATTGCTCAAAGCAAAATAATAATGACAGAGCTAAACAAGCAGTTACAACAATCAATTGAGAATGAAATTAACGCCTTTTCTGACAATTACTCACTTAATAACGCAGCCATGTGGTGGACCGATGAACAAGAAATACCAACAAAGCCGCCTTCAACCAAAAAAACAGTGAACAACACTGACAGCAAACAACAAGAATCTAACTAAAGAGGAGAAAAACTATGGGATTATTCAGCCGATTTACCGACATTATCAATGCAAATTTAAACAGTATGTTAGACAAAGCGGAGCATCCAGAGAAAATGATTCGTTTGATCATTGGCGAGATGGAAGAAGCATTAATTGAAGTACGCTCAATCGCTGCTAAAAATATTGCCGAACAAAAAACCTTAACCAGAAAAGTCAAAACAGCACAAGAAAGTGTCACTCATTGGCATAACCAAGCAGAGCGTGCGTTAAGTAAATCTCGCGATGATTTAGCTAAATCGGCACTGGCACAAAAGCATCATTGCCAAGCAGAGTTAACTCACCTCGACAGTGAAAACACGCTATTAACTGAGTTGTTAACGACCATACAAGAAGATGCATTCCGCCTGCAAGATAAGTTGACTGATGCTAAACGACGTCAAGCGCTGTTAATACGCCACCAAGAATCAGCACAAGTGAGGTTAAAATTACGTGAAAAAGCCATCATTCATAATATTGATAATGCAATGGCCAAGTTTGAACGTTATCAGCAAAAAATTGACCGTATTGAAGCGCAAGTTGAATCTTATGATTTTACTGAAAGCAAGGGTCTATCAAGTCAAATTTCAGCCTTAGCACAAAACGATGATATTGAAGCCGAGCTTACCGAAATGAAAAATAAAGTCATTAACGGTTAACCAAAACAATCAAGAACAATAAATAGACAGTGTTTCATCAAGCAAAGGAGCTTCTAATGAGAGCCGATAGAGAGTATTCAAGTATGGGCGGTGTTTCTCAAACATTATGCAAAGAGGGTTTACATAAAAAATTAACGGGTGTTTGTGCGGGTATTGCCAAACATTATAATTATCCAACTTTTGCTGTGCGAGTAGTTGCTGTTGCTGCATTCATTATGCTCCCCGTAGCTACAGGCGTTGCTTACGTGGTTGCCAGTGTATTATTACCCAATAGCGAATATTAATAATAAAGTGAGAATGTTATGAGCTTTTTAAAATCCTTTTCATTAGCAATTTTAGCGACATTTTTCTTAACGTATGTCTTTGGCATGACGCTGTTCGAGCTAACTAACGTACATGTGATGATGGATGGTGAAGCGATAGAGCCCATAAAAGTCATTGGTATATCAGCCTTGGTTGTCGTGCTTTTGTTGGTAATCACACTGACCCTTGTTTTAAGTGTCTTTGGCGGTCTTATGTTTATTGCACTGATATCACTGGGCTGTATTGCCATGCTATTTCTTGGTGTTTTTTGGCCAATATTATTAATAGCGATCGTTATATGGGTGCTTAGTCGCAATAAAAAGACAAGAGAATATGCATAATGTGAAAGCATTCGCATAACGAATTATACCCATTACCAATCAAGGTGCAGAAAACAGGCACCTTGATTGGTCACAGGGTAACGTTCAGCGAGGCCCTTATTTAAAGAAGCCCTTAAGAATTTTTTTACATGCTGGTGAATTGACTAGCTGAAAAAAAGCTTGGCTTTCGGCGCTAATGGTTTGCTTCAAGGCTAATTGATTGCCTTGACGAATAAGCTTTCGGCTAGTCATAACAGCATCAACGGGTAACTTAGCAATAGTCTGAGCAATCTCTTTAGTAAGCGACATGAGCTCATTTGGTCGACATATTTGATTAATAATGCCAAAGTTCAACGCTTGCTCCGCGTTAAAGCTTTTGCCAAGCACCATCAATTCAAACGCTTTATTTTGCCCAATTTTTTGGGTCAATAACAAGCTAGACCCTGCTTCTGGACAGAGTCCCAGCTGAGTAAATGGCAGTTGGAATTGACTATTATTGGCGGCAATCACCATATCACAATGTAACAGTAAGGTAGTACCAATACCTACCGCAACGCCAGCAACACCCGCAATTAACGGTTTAGTAAATTGAGCCAACGTTTGCACGAATTCAAGGGCAGCTAATTCATCAGCAGCAGAGCACAGTATAAAGTCATGCAAGTCATTACCCGCGCAAAAGCAATGTTCATCGCCTTGAATCACTAAGCAATGAACACTTGACGTTTTCTCAGCATAAGAAAAATGCTGGCAAAGTTGCTGGTACATTACGTTAGTTAAAGCATTTTTTTTACTTGTACGGTTTAATGTGATGGTGAAAACACCGTCTTTTTCAGTTGTTAAAATTAAATCACTCATTATTTATCATCCAGTTACACAATAAAAGAGGTTTATACTCGTTAACCGTTAAGATACTCTTTGCATGATAACGTGTATAAGATATAGTCAAACCTTTAAGGTTGATTATCAGGGAAGATCATTAAAATGAAAAGCATACACCATGTAAAATACAGTATCTTATTAACCTTTCTCTTAAGTATGACCAACCATGTCTCTGCAACAAGTTTAATAACAATTACCGATGGCTATATTAAAGCCAGTATCCCAGGAAGTCACGTGACGGCCGCATACATGACCATAAACAACAACCGTGATAAAAAAATCATCATACAAAAGGTAACCAGTACTTTTTCCGATCGTATAGAAATTCATGAACATAGTATGAGTGAAGGCATGATGCATATGCGTGAAGTAGGAAAAATGGTTATAAGCGCAAACAGTCATATTGAACTGCAACCTTCGGGCTTGCATTTGATGATTTTTAATATCAAAAAAAAAATAAGCAAAGGCGATGTTATTCCATTACGTTTGCATTTATCCGACCAATCTATAATTCAGATTCAATTACCTGTTTATCGCTATAATTTTCGATAAATAGTACACTAACCATCAACCTCATCCTTAGAGTGGAAATAAACGCGATGTTTTCTACAAAATCAATTGTCTGGGCTGGTATTTGTCTATTTTTTATTTTATACGGAATAGCGGTCTATTGGAGTAGTGAACCTGCTCAACTTAATATTCGCGCGGAAGTGATACAAGCCGCAGAAACTGAAGGTGTAGCTCCTGTTGTTGGCTATACCACAACAACGGCATTGATAAAGATTGGTGAAACATTATTAGATAAGCCCGGTGGTTATTTGTCAAATGACATTATGCCGCCTTCTGTTTTCATGGATAATATGCCTGCTTGGGAGTTTGGTGTACTGGAAATGATACGTGATATGGCGCTGGTAATGCGTAAGGACTTTAGCCGTTCACAGTCACAATCATCAATAAACAAACATTTACAGGAAGCGCAGCCACGCTTTAATATTAACAATGAAAATTGGGCCATGCCCAGTGCCGAGTCAGAATATAGAGAAGCGATTAAGCACCTTTATACCTACCGTGCAGCCTTAGTGAGTACTAACGGTAAGGACAAAGCGCAATTTTATGCCCGTGCCGATAACTTACGTACTTACCTTGAAGAAGTACAAAAACGCTTAGGCAGTTACTCACACCGCTTAAGTTTAAGTGTCGGTCGCGAACAAGTGAATACCGACTTAGCGGGTGATAAACTAGCAGAGCAATCAAGCCAAGGCGCGGCTCAATTACAGCTAAAAACAAGTTGGTGGAAAATAGATGATGTTTTTTATGAAGCAAGAGGCGCGACTTGGGCTTTATTGCAATTACTCAACGCTATTCAAATAGATTTCAAAAGCGTTTTAGATGACAAAAATGCCACGATAAGCTTACAACAAATTATTCGTGAGTTAGAAGCAACTCAAGAATCATTATGGAGCCCGATGATATTAAATGGCAGTGGTTTTGGTATTCTTGCCAATCACTCCTTAGTCATGGCTAACTATATCTCTCGCGCGAATGCAGCTTTAATTGATTTAAATGAACTTTTAACCAAAGGATAACACTATGAAAAAAACTATTTTAGCGGCCAGTGTAGCAGCAATGATGTGCGGCAGTGCCCACGCTGATACCCTATTAGGTTTATACATTGGCGGCCAAATGTGGCAAAATGAAGCGAGCGGTAGCTTTGGTAAAGGCTCTGATAATCAAACCGTTTTTAACCCAGATGGTCAAAGCCAAGGTAGCTTCTATGTTGCTCTTGAACACCCAATTCCATTAATACCGAATATTAAAATATCTTCAACCACACTTGATACTATTAGTGGCGCTTATGATGTTGGTAGTACTTTCGATACCACTCTTGATGCCAGTTATGTTGATTACACCCTCTATTATGAATTTTTTGACAACGATTTATTAACCTTTGATTTTGGTTTAACTGCCCGTGATTTAGAGGCAGATTTTAAAGTGGTAAATTCTAGTTCAAGCGATTTAGATGCATCGGGTATTATTCCAATGGCCTATGTTTCGACTATTGTCGGTTTACCCTTCACGAATTTAAATGTTTTTGCAGAAGCAAACTTTATCAGTATTGACTCACATACCCTTTATGACGCACAAGTGGGTATAAGTTATTCTATTCTAAATAACCTTGCGGTTGATTTCGATGTAACCTTAGGTTACCGCACGGTTAAAATGGAATTAGATGATTTAGACGATTTCTATAGTGATTTAACCTATGACGGCTTCTTTGCTGGTGCCATTATTCACTTCTAAGTGATATATCAAAGTAACAACTTAAGTGAAGCCGTAGAGCGTTAAAAATCTACGGCTTTATTCTTTTTTAATTTATACTATATATGGTATTACTCAAAACTCATTATTGTCATAGGAAAAGCGGCCATAACGATAATGTAGAATGCCGACTCGCTCCACATACACTTGTGTTTCTTTATACGGCGGTATGCCTCCGTATTTTTTGACCGCCCCTTCCCCAGCGTTATAAGCCGCTGCCACTAATTTTTTATCACCCTTATATTTTTTGAACAAGCGTGATAAATGCTTAACGCCACCTTTAATATTTTGCGGGGCATTGAACGAATCTTTCACCCCTAACGCCATCGCTGTCGCTGGCATTAACTGCATCAATCCTTGTGCGCCCTGCTTTGAAACCGCTTGTGAGTTAAAGTGTGACTCCGCATGGATCACCGCTCTGACAAAAGCGGGGTCAACGTTATATTTTAACGCGGCTTGGTTAATATCATACTTATATGGCATTAAATAAAGCTTCGCTTGGCGCCAATCAATTAAAGAGTCAACCGCACAAGCATAACAATCCATACGATAAGAGGTATAATCAAGGCCAATGGGCTCAATATCAGAAAAAGAAGTCACCCCAGCAGTCGATGTATAGGTGTAAATGTCGGCTGTTTTTTTTGCTGTCGCATGACTGATAAAAACAGGTAGCATGAATAAAAGTATAAAGCAGAAGCGGAAATACTTAATTAATCCCCTTCGTTTAGCAAACAGAGTGTCCATATTTTCTCCTGAATCAATAGCCATTTATTAGCATTTATCACTCATTTTAAAATGCATATTCCTTTTTGGAATAAAAAATCGCTATCTATTCCTTTTGATTTCACTCAAATTTGTCTATTCTTCTTCCATCAATTGACATGGGTGAAAATCGTTATGTTGCCAGAGCAGCGCTTATTAAATCAAAATACATCAACTTCAGCAAACAATAGTAGTGCTTTAGATGCAAATCAATTAGCTTCACTACAGCAAACTGTTGCGGGTTTATCCTCATTACAACTTGCTTGGGCAAGTGGTTATTTAGCCGCAAAAAGTGAACAAGGGCCGAATGCCCAACTTGCGCCATTAGCTGCATCAGCAGCGGTTGCCGCTAAAACCTTAACTATTCTATACGCCTCACAAACGGGTAATGCCAAAGGTGTTGCCGCTAAGCTTGAGCAAAGTGCCAAAGCAGCAGGTATTAATGTCGTACTTAAAAATACTGCAGACTATAAAGCGAAAGCATTGAAAAATGAAACTCACGTATTAATTGTCGCCAGTACGAATGGTGAAGGTGAAGCACCTGATGATGCGATTGAATTCCATGAGTTTTTATTAGGTAAAAAAGCACCAAAATTACCGAACCTACGTTATAGCGTATTAGCTTTAGGTGACAGTAGCTATGAATTTTTCTGTCAAACAGGGAAAGATTTTGACGAACGCTTGAAGGCATTGGGCGCGAAGCAAGTTACTCCACGCTTAGACTGTGATGTAGATTACGACAGTGACTGTGAAAGCTGGACGTTAAACATTGTTGAAGCGTTAAAAGAAGAGCTTACTCAAACAGACGCACCTTTAGCGACCGTCAGTAATATTGATAATTTACCAACAGCGGGTGCAGCTAGCCTATACTCTAAACAAAACCCATTAGTGGCAGAGTTTTCGTTAAGCCAAAAAATCACTGGTCGTGACTCAGCAAAAGATGTTCGTCACATTGAAATTGATTTAGGCGAATCGGGTTTAACTTATCAAGTGGGTGATGCGTTAGGTGTTTGGTTTGAAAATGATAAAACCTTAGTGGCCGAGTTATTGACTGAACTTTCTTTTACGGGTGATGAAAAGATCACCTTAAAAGTTTCTGGAGAAGTGCAAGAGTTCACCTTAACAGAAGCGTTAATTAGCCAATTAGAAATTACCCAAACAGCTCCATCCTTTATCGAATTTTGGGCTAACACTTCAAAAAACACTGAATTAGTTGCCCTTGCTGGTGATAAAAATATCGCCCGCGAATTTGCTGGTGTTCATCAAATTATTGATGTCGTTAAATTGGCGAAAACCGATATTGATGCTCAAACCTTTGCGGATGCCTTACGCAAAATAACGCCGCGTTTATATTCAATCGCTTCAGCACAAGTTGAAGTTGAAGAGGAAGTTCACTTAACGGTTGGCTTAGTCAGCTTTGAAAAGAATGGAGACAACCGCACAGGTGGCGCTTCAGGTTTCTTAGCAAATCGCTTAGAGGAAGGTCAAAAAGTCCGTGTTTTTGTTGAGCACAATGACAATTTCCGTTTACCTCAATCTGATGAAACGCCTGTCATTATGATTGGTCCCGGCACGGGTGTTGCTCCTTTTAGAGCCTTTATGCAAGAACGTGATGCACGTGATGCTAGTGGCGATAACTGGATGTTCTTTGGTGATCAAACCTTTACTCAAGATTTCTTATACCAAGTTGAATGGCAAAACTACTTAAAGTCGGGTTTATTAACCCGAATGGACGTTGCTTTTTCTCGTGACCAAGCAGAAAAAATCTATGTTCAAGATCGATTAAAAGAACAAGCCAGTGAAGTGTTTGCTTGGTTAGAGCGCGGTGCACATTTATATATTTGTGGTGATGCCAACCGTATGGCCAAAGATGTTCATCAAACCTTGGTGGCTATCATCGAAGAGCACGGTAAATTAAGCACCGAACAAGCAGAAGATTATTTAAAATCACTTAGATCTAATAAGCGTTATCAGAAGGATGTTTACTAATGAGCAACAATTTCACCAAAGTTGAAAACCCTGTATTGATTGTTGAAGGTAAACAGGCTGACAATGAACGCTTAAAAGCGGAAAGCGATTACCTTCGTGGAACCATCGTAGAAGATCTGCAAGACAGAATGACGGGTGGTTTTACTAGCGATAACTTTCAGCTGATTCGTACTCACGGTATGTACCAACAAGATGACCGTGATATTCGTGCTGAGCGTCAAAAACAAAAACTAGAACCTTTACATAACGTTATGCTTAGAGCGCGTTTGCCGGGTGGTATTATCAATCCAACACAATGGTTGGCTATCGATAAATTTGCCGATGACTATACCTCTTATGGCAGTATCCGCTTAACGACACGTCAAACCTTTCAATTTCATGGCGTATTGAAGCCAAATATTAAATTGATGCACCAAACACTCAATAGCGTTGGTTTAGACTCTATTGCGACCGCAGGTGACGTCAACCGTAATGTCTTATGTACTTCTAACCCCGTTGAATCAGAACTACATCAAGAAGCTTATGAGTGGGCAACCAAACTCAGCGAACATTTATTACCCAAAACACGCGCTTATGCTGAAATTTGGTTAGATGAAAAAAGAGTTGAAACCACTGAAGGTGAAGAAGTCGAGCCGATTTTAGGCAGTAATTATTTACCCCGAAAATTTAAAACGACGGTCGTTATTCCCCCCAATAACGACATTGATCTTCACGCTAACGATTTAAATTTTGTCGCGATCAGTGAAAAGGGTAAGTTAATCGGTTTTAATGTCCTTGTTGGTGGCGGTTTAGCCATGACCCATGGTGACAAGTCAACTTACCCGCGCTGTGCCGATGATTTTGGTTTTATTGCCAAAGAGCATACCTTAGCTATTGCAACTGCCGTAGTGACGACACAGCGTGACTGGGGTAACCGTGTTAACCGTAAAAACGCTAAAACTAAATACACCCTAGATAGAGTGGGCGTTGAAACCTTTAAAGCCGAAGTTGAGCGTAGGTCTGGCATTGAATTTTCTGATTCTCGTGCGTATAAATTTACTCACCGTGGTGATAGCTTTGGCTGGGTTGCCGGTATCGATGGTAAACAACACCTGACTTTATTCATTGAAAATGGTCGTATTCTAGACTTCGATGGCAAAACATTAAAAACTGGCATGGCTAAAATTGCCAAGATACATAAAGGTGACTTCCGTTTAACAGCAAACCAAAACTTAATTGTTGCTGGTGTTGCGACAGAAGATAAAGCGGCTATTGAGAAAATTGCACGTGAACACGGCTTACTTAATGATGACGTTTCTAATCAGCGCAAGAGTACGATGGCGTGTGTTGCTTTTCCAACCTGTCCATTAGCGATGGCTGAAGCAGAACGTTACATCCCTACTTTAGTTGACGATGTTGAAGCTATTCTTGCTAAAAACGGTTTAAAAGACGATAGCATTATTTTACGTGTTACTGGCTGTCCTAATGGCTGTGGCCGTGCAATGCTTGCTGAAATCGGCTTAGTAGGCAAAGGGCCTGGTAAATACAATATGTACCTTGGTAGTGATTTAGCTGGCACCCGTGTGCCGAAGTTATACAAAGAAAATGTTGATGAAGCTAGCGTATTAAATGAAATCGATACCTTAAGTGCCCGTTGGTCAGCAGAGCGTAATGAAAACGAAGCCTTTGGTGATTTTGTGATCCGCGCGGGTATTGTAGAACAAGTCGTCGTTAGCTTTAGAGACTTTCACCATGCTTAATAGCATAACAAGTGCTACTGAGGGGAGTCAAAACCCTCCCCTTGACGCCATTTTCCCTAATCCTGCGTTAGCACAGTGGAATCAAGCGCTTGAAAAAGAAACGGCGATTACTCGTACCGAGTGGGCGATGGAAAACTTACCGGGACAATTTGTTTTGTCTTCTAGTTTTGGTATTCAATCTGCGGTTATGCTGCACCTGCTTACCCAAGTAGATAGTAACATTCCCGTATTGATAACCGATACTGGCCATTTGTTTCCTGAAACCTATCGTTTTATTGAGCAAATGACCGAACGCTTAAACTTGAACTTAAAAGTGTATCAAGCAAAAGAAAGTGCCGCCTGGCAATTAGCCAAATATGGTGAAGAGTGGACAGCAACTGATGATGCACTTAAAGCCTATAATCGCCGTAATAAGGTAGAACCGCTTGAGCGTGGTTTGTCAGACATGAATGCGAACACTTGGTTCTCAGGGGTTCGTCGCCAACAGTCAGAGCACCGCGAAGGTTTAGGCGTGGTTAGTACGCTACGTGGTCGTTACAAGGTGCATCCCATTATTGATTGGACTAATAAAGACGTGTATCAATATTTAACCAAGCATAACTTACCTTACCATCCTCTTTGGGAAGAAGGCTATGTATCGGTCGGTGATGTCCATAGCACTCAGCCATTAACGCTAGGCATGAGTGAAAGCGATACGCGCTTTGGCGGCGCTCAACGTGAGTGTGGCTTACATACTGACGGTGATGGTATTTAATACTATTCACACTAACTATGTGATCATTTTTACTGATTAAAATAAAAAGCTAAAAGAGACACTCTTTTAGCTTTTTTTATGCCTGTTATTAACTGGCCAACTGTGGAGGTACGAGCAACAGCTAACTTTATATTTCTGGTGATTAATTGATAGGCTTGGAGTTTGTTTTTCTGCTTGGCGTCGCGGTGGCGACTACACCCAAGGGGCGACGTACCGCCTCCCCTCCCCTTGGAACCCCTGCGACGCCCTACTCAGCAGAACATTCAATCACCCACTAGCGTAAACCTCGATTCCTGCCGATTTATCCGTCCATGAACAACGGCAGCCCTCGACGTCGTGTCTCGGGTCGAGGTCTACCCTTGCTAGTTGGAGCTTGAATTGCTGAGATGGGATTTAGAGTATTTAACTCCGTCCATAAATCATAATGAGTAAAGAGCTTTTCAGCCATTAGGAATGACAAAATCTCGACAAGCACCAAGTCCGCTGAAATGAATGAAAGTGTTCACGTATGCCCATCATGACGCTGCATGGATGCAGCTTATTAGACAATGCAAGAGCATATTGTACTGAATGTAGGATTACGTTTGATGTAGCAGCTCCGAGGGATCCCTCATTTATTCAATGTTCACTAATACCACTTAGCGGTCTAAATTTGTTGTTCAAATCCACCCTATCTAACGACTACTTTGATACGAAAGCGGACGTTAGGCGAGACTTATCTAGCGACAAGTAATCTAACATAATTGTCGTTAATTTTTTGAAAACCTCCTAAATTTTTCCACTTTACAGAACTTACTAATTGTCCAATAAGGTCAAGTTAAAAATTCAATAACAGTCCAGGTAGTAAGCTAATATATTTAATCTTTATTTAATCTTTATTTAATCTTTCTTCTATAGCCTCAAAGATCATTTCATACCCTACTTTTGATATTATATTTCTTAATTCTTCTAATTGGTACAACCCACGCTGCGAAAAGAACTCTCTAAAATCCGCATTATCTCCACCATTAACCAAGTTATACTTTGATATTTTTTCTTGTTGATATTTAAATAAAATCGAAGTCAAGTTTTGTAACACTTTGTCCTTAGTTTCTTGGTTATAAAGTAGTTTTCTATCCACTTTTTCAATTTTATCAAGATCTTTATTGGTATTAATCTTATCTAAAGATAGTTCTTCGTTTATTATTTTTGAATATAACCCTGTAATTTCGTCACAGATATTCCCTTGTACATGATCAGAGTAATATTTTGTACTGACTAAATGAGCTAAATCTTTTTCAGAAATCCAATATCCTTTAGCTTTTGGAACAAAGGTATCTAACCTCTTGCCAAAGCCACCAATATCAATTCCTTTTCTATCAGATATTTCTTCAAACAACTCACTTAAAAATCTTTCTTTATTTAATATCATGAACTTATCCCTAGTCTATATACAATTGCATAGCTTAAATATACAGCTAATTAACTTTGCTTTATATAATAACTCTAGTTTTTCTTACTTAAAGAGCTTTGTCTAAAGTGCTATTTTTACAACTATTAACCTTACAATAAACTTGAACAGCTTGACTCATCACCTCTTAGTTCTAATCAGTTAAGGTGATTACCATTCAATTTTTTAGACCGCTTTTGGCTATCAGTTGACCTAAAGAACAGCCAATAGCTCATATCTCCAATGCGCACGAAGCTGTCTTACAAAATCCTAGGGTATGCACAACAAGCTCGTATTTTGACTTTGTGCTATTACCATTAAGCTCGTTCTATTGAAAAACTCTGCACTTCACTTATATCTTTGACATCAAGCGCTAACATCA
>JBAHZW010000086.1:0-15040 GCA_037132835.1 Colwellia sp.
AAAAAAATAGACAAGTGATAGCAAGCACTAAGCTAGATGTAGTGCTTGCTGTTATACCTCTTGAATGGTAACAGGTATACGTTACTGCGTACCACCCACCGTCATTTCATCTATTTTTAACGTCGGCTGGCCAACACCCACAGGGACACTTTGACCGTCTTTACCACACACGCCAACGCCAGCATCAAGTTTTAGATCATTCCCCACCATACTGACGCGCTTCATTGCATCGGGTCCATTACCAATTAAGGTCGCGCCTTTTACGGGTGACGTTATTTTTCCATCTTCAATTAAATAAGCCTCAGAGCTAGTAAAAACAAATTTTCCTGAGGTAATATCGACTTGTCCCCCCGCAAAATTAGGAGCATAAATACCTTTTTTAACTGACTTAATAATATCTTCAGGGCTCGACTCCCCTGCTAACATATAGGTATTTGTCATACGCGGCATAGGTAAATGTGCATAAGACTCACGTCGGCCATTACCGGTTGGACTCACCCCCATTAAGCCAGCATTATGCTTATCTTGCAGGTAACCTTTTAATATGCCCTTCTCTATCAGAACATTATATTGACCCGGAGTACCTTCATCATCAATAGATATTGAACCTCGGCGATCGACCAAAGTACCATCATCAACAATAGTGCAAAGCGTCGATGCCACCTGTTGACCAAGCTTACCTGAAAAGGCTGAAGAGCCTTTTCGATTAAAATCACCTTCTAAGCCATGCCCTACCGCTTCATGCAGTAATACACCGGGCCAACCAGCACCCAATACCACCGGAAAAGTTCCTGCGGGAGCTTCAATAGCAACCAAGTTGACCAGTGCTTGTCTAACGGCTTCTTCGGCATAGGCTAGGTAGCGAGCTTTGTTATCGCCCGCCTCAACCGCAAAGAAATAGCTGTAATCGGTACGCGCACCACCGCCTGAACTGGCACGCTCACGCTTGCCATTGTCTTCGACTAATACCGAGCAGTTTAATCGAACTAATGGACGAATATCAGTCGCATAAGTTCCATCACTCGCACTGATTAATACCGTTTCATACACGCCTGATAAACTGGCTATCACTTGGGTAACGCGCTTATCCATTTTTCGAGCATGTGCTTCAACTTGGTGTAGCAGATCAATTTTTTGCTCTTGCGTTAAACTACCAAGGGGCTCAACTGATTGATAAACCTGAATAGGTGATTGACGACTAAAGGCTTTAACTGTTGCCCCTTTGCCGCTATCGGCAATGCCTTTTGCGGCATCAGCTGCCTGTTGTAATGCTTCAGGAGTAATATCATCAGAATAGGCAAAGCCCGTTTTTTCTCCTGAAATCGCTCTAACGCCAACGCCACGTTCAATATTATAGGAGCCTTCTTTAATAATACCGTCTTCGAGTACCCAGGTTTCATGCTGGCTAGCTTGAAAATATAAATCAGCATAATCAACTTGTCGACTCATCATACTTTTTAATGTTTTTGCTAATATCTCATCATCAATATGACTGTCACTTAATAAGGATTTTTCAACACTATTCATTCGCTCTGCGCTCGACTTTTATGTTCTTTAATTAAAATAAATGCTGCAACGTTCAATTGAGCGGCATGTTTAGGGGAGAATCTAAGGGAGAGATTAAAGGCATACTTTGACGTATGCGCATGATTTCTTCTGGTTGATAATCAACACTAATATAACCCTCACCTGTTTCAATAATTTTCTCAATAACCCCCCAAGGGTTAATAATCATTGAGTGCCCCCATGTTTCGCGACCATTTTCATGAACGCCTTCTTGGCCAGCCGCAATAATGTACACTTGATTTTCAATAGCTCTTGCTTGTAATAATGTTTGCCAATGCGCTTGCCCCGTAACCTTGGTAAAAGCGCTTGGCACGGTAATAATATCCGCACCCGCTTTAGCTAATTGTTGAAACAATTGAGGAAAACGTATATCAAAACACACGGACAAACCGACATTAGCAAAGTCAGTATTAACAACCGTTATGGCTTTACCTGCTTGGGTATAACGCGACTCACAATAACGGTTAGTACTGTCACTTACCGTCACATCAAATAAATGTATTTTGTCGTATTGCCCTATCAACTCACCTTGAGGGTTGAAAAAACAACTGCTGTTAGTAAATTTTTCGCCTGCGTTTGTTAAAATAGGCACAGTGCCTGCAATTAAGTAAACCTTAAAGGCTTTGGCTAGTTTACCAAGTGCTAGGCAAAGGTCATTACCTCTGACTGAATTTTTGGCTAAACTCAATTGCTCACGGTCTTGACCACCAAAATACAAACAGCATTCAGGTAGTACAACGAAGTGCTGAGTGGCCTCTGTCGTGTCAGTAATTTTTGCAAGGCTCTCTGCTATCTTAGCGAGATTGGTCTCAACATTGGCGGCTGAAGATAATTGTATAGCCGTTAACTTAACCAGCGGTGTTTTACTCGGTACTGCCTTAGTCGATGGTACCTTACTTAATGATGCTTTAGTTGATGAAGAGTGAATCATTCGTTACTCGTCTCTTTACCCACTGGCTTTTCGGGCTTGTTATTATCTGACGCTTGCTCTTGTTTAGCGTCCTCGGTAACGAGCTTAGTATCAACACTAACACTTTTACTTTTTCTATCTACTTCTCTAAAGTCAGGGTTATCAACCGAGCCAGTTAGTTTAAAATTAAATTCGGAAACCACCTGTGACTTAATCACTTGATCAATAGCAACACCCGCCAGAAAAGTCACCGGATCTAAGGTTGCTATCCAAGCAAGTACCGGTAAGCTCGAGCTTAATTTAGGCTTGTATGACATGTCATAATCAAGTTCACCCGTCACTAAATTTGTATGTCCTGTCATAAACAAATCTCCCGCGTTACCATTCATTTCGGTATTATGGGTTGTTAGCACGCCCTGTTTTAATTGATAATCGCCTCTAATACTACTGTAAAACATACCGTCGCTAAAAATATCCCTAAAATCAAGCGTTAGCTTACGCACCAGTGATTGCAAACTAAGCACTGAAAAAATACGCGCTTTATCACTTACGTCAGCCAAATAACCGTCATCAACCCGAGCATTATACGTACCATTAAGTTGGCTTATATCAAAATCATGCAAGCCGCCAGACCAATTCAGGTTGAAATTGCTTTGAATACCACTATCTTTTATGATGGAGTCAAAGCCATAGGCTTTCAGTTCGGTCTCAATATCATCAACTAATAATTTACCGGTTAAGCGGGTATTTGAGTTTTGTTCATTATGGAGCCAACGACCATTGAACGTTAATTGGGCATTATCACGAGTCGCTTTAAAGTGAGAGAAGGCTATAGTTTCAGCATCGACACGCTCAATTTTAACGTCCACTTCACCTAAGTTTAATAACCCAATAGAACAGCTATCACAATGGAAGTTTAGCGGCGGAATATTAGCAAAAACAATATCATTCTCTGCGGGATCGGGTAGCTTACTAGGTATCGCTACCTCACTATTTTTTTCTTTAACTGTACTGGGGATATTCAGAAATTCCGCATTAATATCTAGTCCTTGTGTTAGCCAATCAGGATAAATTTTAATTTGACTTCGTGTTTCTTTAGCATCGAACTGTAATAACCACCATTGTTCTTTATCAATTAAATTAAAAGAGACATTATTCAGTGATTGCCCAAGGATTTCCATTTGATCAATAGAGCCTCTAATGCGTTTAGGTCTTGGTAAAAATTGAGTTGATGCTGGCTTTTCATCGACTTTACTCATCGATGGTTGGCTTATACTATCAACAATATTAGTGATCAAGGGTTGCCACTGAGCAAAATCAGCATAGTCAAGTTTAGTGGTGATATGAAAGCCATCATTTGGCAAAGCCATGGCACTTTCACCTAGGGTTAAGTTAGCACGGCTAAAGGCGGTGGTCTGGTGATTAAATAATCCGGAAAAGTGCATTTTATTGCCATAGTCTAATACAACAGTAGAGTGATCCCCTTCACCATTGACACGTACTGACAGTGAATTTTTTTCCGTTAAGCTACGCCCATAAGGTGCCGGTAATAATAACTGCGTTTTAGTTAAATCAGAATCAAATGCTGCCTTATATGAAAAGCCCCCCTGATGATGCTGATATAACGATAGCTCGCCTTGCCAAGGAAATTCACCTCGGGTATATCGCTGCAATTCTTTTGGCACATACGCTAACCATTGTGATTCTTGCCATAAGGCTGATAGTTTAATATCGGTGTGGTAATACTCGGATCTATCACCACCCACTATATCAACAGCAACAGGTAAACCTTGCCAAATGAGCTGCATATCTTTAGTGCTTATTTTATCATTGCTAAAATGAAGCTGCCCTTGCACATCACTAAAATTCATTTGCGGCGCTTGTAAAGAGATCAGATTGTTATCAAATAATATGCTACCACTGGCCTGTGTTTGGTCACTATCATTTAAAGGTAAGTTTAACTGAAAATCACCACTGACCTCCCCCTCAAGTTGTAAGTATTCTAAAGTACTACCGACACTTTCTTTGAGTGGACTTTGATTCATTAAATCGACAATATTACTGACCGCTGTCGATGGTATATCAGCATCAACGGTTAACACTTGGCCTTGAGCTAAATCAACAATACCAGCCCTGACTCCGGTAACATCTAAACCGGTTAATTGACCACCGCGACCGGTAATTGACATAGAATTATTGGTAAAATTTAAGTTCGCCACAAAGTCATTAATTGCTGGCCAGTCTTGCACAAATTTAAACTCCGCCTCACTTAACTCAACATCGACCACAAAAGTTCCGCTACCATCAGTAAACGGAAAGTGATCAATAGGGCCATTAAAAAGCACTTGTCCCTCTTCAATCCGTCCAGAGATAACGGCTGAATTTAAATAATCAACTAAGTTTTCACTCATGATCGGTAAAGGCAAATATCGCCCCACCAAACCTGCGTTGCCATTAGAAATATTGGCTAATAAAGCTAACTTTACCGCACCATCAATGGGTGCCTCAATTTTTAGCTGTGTGGATAAATGAATGTCTTTTGAGAAAAAATTGAACTGCTCAACCGTTAAAGCCCAACCTTGCTCGTCAAAGGCGACATTGAGCTGACCAGATAGACTCTCATAAGGGAATGCTTGGACAAATGCCTTGTCAAAGTCTAATTTACCCTGCTCGGCTTTGAAGTCTATTGCAAAATAATCATCAACCAAACTAAGCTGTCCTGATACATTTTCTAAGCCAGGAATGCCACTGCTATAGTTATTATATACATTGGAAAAAGTCGCCGTAGCTTGCAGTTTGTTGTTATGGTGGCGGAGATATAAATCCTCTACTGTTCCCGTTAACTTCATCTGTGAAATTAACTTTCGCGTCGCTTCGTTGGACACGATGAGAGGGGTTAATTGAGCGAACATGGCGATATCAAGTTCAGATAGATGTAAGGTAAATTCGTCGGCTTTTTTGGCTAACACTGCGGTAATTTTTTGTACGGGTTGCTCATTAAGTTTCAGTATTAACGGGGTACTATAAAGGTTAAAGTTACTTTCTTGCTCTCCCTTTATCAATAAGAGTTGCCCTTTCTCTAAAGCGAGTTGCTGTTTTTTATTGTCATAGAACCAATGTATATCACTGTCAGAAAAATCTATTGTTAAGCGCTTAATATTACTCTCGTGAACATTAAGCCAGGCAGAAAAGTTGATATCGGTTTTAGTCTTATCATCATCAAGCACTAACACATTATTTAACCAAGGCGTTATATCAATGTGGTTTGCTTGTAAATACACTTGCCCAGTAAGCTCAGTGCTTTTTTTTCCTCTGAGATCCAGCTTCAATTGCAAGTTATTTGAGCTTAAATTATTAAGTACCACACTACCTTGTGCTTGAGATCGATCACCGGTGTTTAACCAAAATAGTTGATTTACCCTGATGCGACGAGTGGCTGCATTATTTCGTATGGTCACTTGGCTATCAATAATAGAAAATCGCTTGATTCGATTGATCAAAAAGTCACCAAACACATCAAGTTCATTCGCTACCGTTTTCATCGGGGTAACCTTACCCGTGCCATCAACTTTTTCAACTTGTAACACCTGTTGATCAACATCAACATTAGCGTCAGATAGAATAAGATCCTTTGAAATAAGACTTTGTTGCTTAATGCTTTGCCAAAGATCAACTTGTAGTTCAAGCCGTTTGATAAAGACTGAAGCATGCTCGGTATCAATGACTTGTACATCGCCAATAACAATACTGGGGCCAAATTCCTGCCAAGTCATGCTTAATGTCCCAATAGATATGTTCGTTTGGGCTTTTTCATTCAGATAATTTTGTAACGGAAGTCGATAGTGATAAACATAAGGGAGAAATAAACGAAAGGCACTAATGGCTACCGCAAACAGTACCAATAGTATGGCAACTGTTTTATAAAGGCGGTTTAACCAGCGGTTAGAAGAGTTCACGATACTCATTAAAGCTTTCGATATCCTATTTTATACACGACAGCAGTATGTACATGCACACTTACATCATAACAACGTCAAATTGTTCTTGATTATACATGGGTTCTGCTTTGACTTTAATCAACTTACCAATAAAAACTTCAACTTCGGCCAAATTATGAAATTCATCATCCAATAAAAAATCACTCACCGCGGTTGAAGCGTAAACAGTAAATTTATCGGCATCATGAGCGCGATTTACCCGCACAATTTCTCTGAGTATTTCAAAACAAATAGTTTCTGCGGTTTTTAAATGACCACGACCTGAACATAAGGGGCATTCGCCACATAAAACATGCTCTAAACTTTCGCGGGTACGTTGACGAGTCATTTCAACTAAACCAAGGGCTGAAAAACCATGAAGACTATATTTTACCTTATCTTTAGCCATTGCCGTATCAAGGCTATGTAATACACGACGTTTATGATCTTCATTATGCATATCAATAAAATCGACAATAATAATGCCCCCTAAATTCCTTAACCTCAGCTGTCTGGCAATAACTTGTGTCGCCTCGACATTGGTACTAAAAATGGTATCTTCAAGGTTACGATGGCCAACGAATGCACCGGTATTTATATCTATCGTGGTCATGGCTTCCGTTTGATCAATAATCAAGTAACCACCCGATTTAAGCTCAATTTTTCGGTGTAATGCGCGCTGAATTTCTTGCTCTACCGAGAACAAATCAAAAATAGGCCGTTCGCCTGGGTAATACTCAATGAAAGGCGTTAATTCGGGGACAAATTCTTGGGTAAAAGCCTCTAATTCTTGATAGGTTAACTTTGAATCAACACGAATACGTTCTATGTTAATGCCCACAAAGTCGCGCAATACGCGAAAAGATAATGACAAGTCTTGATATAGAGGTAAGTTAGTTTGCTTGCGTTGTTTACGGGTCAGAACTTTTTTCCATACTCGATGTAAAAACTCGGCATCATGTTGTAATTCTACTTCGCCAGCACCTTCTCCAGCGGTACGTACGATAAAGCCTTGTTGTTCATCACAATATGGGCTGACTATACTTTTTAACCGCTCACGTTCTTCTGCATTTTCAATGCGTAGCGAAATCCCCGCATGTTGTGCGTTAGGCATTAAAACTAAGTAGCGAGAAGCAATGGTAATGTCTGTCGTTAAACGCGCGCCCTTAGTGCCAAGCGGGTCTTTAACCACTTGCACCATAATGTATTGCCCTTCATGCACTAAAGAGCGAATATCGGCTACTTGACCAGCGTCTTCATTTAAAATAAGTTTACTTTTGATGTCAGAGGCATGTAAAAAGGCCGCTTTATCTAAATTAATATCAATAAAAGCCGCTTGCATACCCGGCAACACACGGATGACCTTACCTAAATAAATATTACCGACAATGCCACGCTTAGCCTCTCTTTGAATATGTACTTCTTGCAATGAACCATTTTGAACCAAAGCAACACGCGTTTCATTTGGTGTAACATTAATTAATAATTCGGCACTCATAAATAGTCCTTATTTCGATAGGTTATTAGCGCCAATAGCGCCAATAAAATTAGCCTCGGTCAACAACTTAGCTGTTTCATATAATGGCAAACCAACCACGGCTGAATAGCTGCCATGAATACTTTTAACAAATTGCCCTGCAATCCCTTGAATACCATAGCTGCCGGCTTTATCTTGCGGTTCACCCGTTAACCAGTAGGCCAAAATTTCGGCTTTACTTAGTGCTTTAAAGGAGACTTCTGTAGTGATAACTTGACCTTTAACACCTGTTTCTCCCACAAGGGCAATTGCGGTTAAAACTTGGTGTTGATTGTTTGACAACAAAGACAACGTTTTAAGACAGTCGGCTTCACTCTCTGGTTTTCCTAATATTTTTTCATTAAAGACCACGCTGGTATCTGCGCCTAACACAAAACACTCGGTTTTTTCATGGTCAGATAATTGGTTAAATACATGTTGAGCCTTCTGCTCTGCTAAACGTAAAACATAGTTATAGGCTGTTTCATGTTTTTCAATGGTTTCATCAATATCACTTGCTTGTATCGAGAATTGAAAACCTAATTGAGCAAGTAATGCGCTGCGCCTTGGTGACTGCGAGGCGAGTATCAGTTTTTGCTTAGTCGCAATGGGTGCAACGATTAATGGGGACATAAATTTACTCGTAAAATTTCATTAAGAGTGAATAATAGCAACCCGTATAAGAAAGTGCTCGTTGAGTGGGAACTAATTTAATGGAACGGGTATAACTTAATCAACTAAGTATTCGTGATCACTTCTTTATACACAATACAATAAAGTGAATATGCTGCATTCCCGTTATTTAATATGAAAATGGCGACGGACACGACGTAACAATAAAAAGACCCATGGCCAAAGTACAATCGTCGTTATCACAGGATATAGATAGCTCGGTAAAAATACCACGTCGGTTAAGAAGCGTTGCAACCAAAAAACAATAAGATTATATAGCGCTGAAAGTACACCAACAATTAACGCTTGCTGCCATACCGAGAAATTTCTAATTTTTTGAAAATTAACCACAACAATGTAAATAGATAATGCCATGGCACAAGCATGAACACCCAACACAGAGCCAAGTAACACATCCAGAATAAAGCCCATTACCCAAGCGGTAATAACATTCACTTTATTTGGCAAAGCCAAACACCAGTAGAGCAAGACAATAAGCACCCAGTCAGGGCGAAAGTCACCAACACTCATGGGCATAGGCGTAATACTCGCCATTAATGCAATCAATAACGTTAGTATAATAATATAGCCGTTATTACTAAACATTATTGTTTTCCTGCCTTAGCTTGTTGGCTTTTTAAAGAGAAGGAAGACTCAGCGGCCTTCTCTTTAGACAATAATAAAACATAGCGTAACCTATCCATTTGAGCTACAGGTTTGCTATAAACTATCGCAAATTCTCGCGATTCATCGGTACGCACCAAAACAACGCGAGACACGGGGTAACCTTCAGGAAACTTGCCCCCTAAACCTGATGTCACTAACAAATCACCGGGTTTAATATCGGCACTATGTGGCACAAAATCATGGGTGAGACGATCAATTTTACCACTGCCTGAAGCAATAAGCCTCAAGCCATTTCGTTGAATACGTACCGGTATTGCATGGGTTATATCACTGATTAAGATCACTCGAGAGCTACTGACACCAACATGTAATATTTGTCCAACAATGCCTTTTTCATCAAGCACAGGTTGACCATCATACACACCATCTTGAGCTCCTCGATTGATAACAACTTGGTGTGAATAGCGGTCGCCATCAACAGAGAGTATTTCGGCAAACATTTTGGTGTTTTTACCGCTAACGGGGGAAGACAGTAATGAACGTAATCTTTCATTTTCTCGACGGACGATATTTAACTGCATCAATTGTTCATGAAAGAACAATTCATTTTCTCGAAAATCTTGATTCTCTTTAATGAGCTGCTGACGAATAACAAGGTTATCTGAAGCCCAACTCAACATTTGTTTAGGTGCATTGGCCATATATTGCAATGGACTAACTAAGGATTGTAAATAACCTCGTGTGCTTTCAAAAACCGCCATTTTATGATCGAAAAAAATCAAAGCTGCCGAGCAGGCAAGCGCCAAAAATAGTCGCTGCGCTGGAGTTGTGCCTTGGTTAAATATTGGGTTCATAAAAAGCCAGTTACCAGTTAATAGCCATGGCTTAAAACCATATAATGAATATTAGTTACGCTGAATTTGATACCAGTAAAGGCAACGGCACGGAGTTGACGTGAGTCAATGCTCCGTACGTCCTGTACATAATAGCCAGCCTAAATTGTTCAAATTCTTTCCCGAAAGGTTGCTGAGTGCCTTTAACGATATTATTGAATTAAATTACAATGAAAACTTTCAGGTTCTATTCGTAGGAGAAGAGATCGCCACCATGTAAATCAATCATTTCGAGTGCTTTACCACCACCCCGAGCAACACAAGTTAAGGGATCATCAGCAACAACAACAGGAATACCCGTCTCTTCCATGAGCAAACGGTCAAGGTCTTTTAATAACGCACCGCCCCCTGTTAATACCATGCCCCGCTCTGCAATATCAGAAGCCAGTTCTGGAGGCGATTGCTCTAAAGCCACCATAATAGCGCTCACAATACCGGTTAAAGGTTCTTGCAACGCTTCTAATATTTCGTTGCTATTTAAAGTAAAGCTACGCGGCACCCCTTCAGCAAGGTTACGACCACGCACTTCAATTTCAACTAACTCTTCACCCGGATAGGCAGTACCAATTTCGTGCTTAATGCGCTCAGCCGTAGCCTCACCAATTAAGCTGCCAAAATTACGACGAATATAGTTAATAATGGCTTCATCAAATTTATCACCGCCAATACGCACTGATGAAGAATACACCACACCATTAAGTGAAATAATACCCACTTCCGTGGTACCACCACCAATATCAACTACCATCGAACCCGTTGCTTCAGAGACCGGCATACCCGCACCAATTGCTGCCGCCATCGGCTCATCAATTAAATGAACTTCACGTGCACCAGCACCCATAGCCGATTCACGAATGGCACGACGCTCAACCTGAGTAGAACCACAAGGCACACAAACCAACACTCTTGGGCTGGGACGTAAGAAACTATTACTGTGCACTTGTTTGATAAAATGCTGGAGCATTTTCTCAGTGACAAAAAAGTTAGCAATAACGCCATCTTTCATCGGACGAATAGCCTCAATGTTGCCCGGTGTTCTTCCTAACATTGCTTTGGCAGCTGTGCCAACCGCAGCAACACTTTTATTGCCACCCGTTTGGTCTTGACGAATAGCAACAACAGAAGGTTCGTTTAATACTATGCCTTGGTCTTTGACATAAATAAGGGTATTAGCGGTGCCTAAATCGATTGATAAATCGTTTGAAAACATACCGCGTATTTTTTTAAACATAAGCTCAAAATGTCCTGTGGAGTGCTAATACTAAGTTGAGAATAATTAATTATTCTCAACTTAGTATTAATAAAATAGACGCTCTTAATAAGCATATAACAGATCTAATAATGATACCTTAGTCTTACGCTAAAGTGTTGCTTTTTTAAGGAAAGCACGAAAGAAATCGTAAATCATTTCAATTTATCTATAGCGAAGTGAATTAAAAGGAATATTTAACAACAAACCAGAATTATATGCTTGAGGTTAGCCAGACACTCAAGCGCTTTAGTTTTCAATTTCTCGCTGATAAATAATACGATCATTACCACGGTATAGACCAAAAGTTAGCGTTGCTGTTGGGTTATTGGTAAAGTCATCATCATTATTCCAATCGTATTGCAGCCAAAGCGGTACTTGATATTCAAATTCTAAGCTACCTTGACGGTTATATATTGCAGCAGGATCCGGAGCAGAAAAAATTAACGACTGATATAGACCCAAGTCAAAGGTTTGCTCTTCGCCTGTTAGACGCGGCGTAGTGTGAGAAGTTAATAAATTATCTGATGAGTCAAGATCGCCCAAACGGTAATCCCAAACATCCATGCCGCCATCGCCAATATTCCCGGTAGACACGGGAGTCCCTATGGCTGGAATAAGGCAAGTTTCCTCAGTATTATTAACAAACGTTGAGCCATTAAAATACTGAATCGTCATGTCCATGAATAGAGGTGATGTTTCAGGTCCATAACTGCTTTCAAGCTGCCAACGGCCAAAACGTATTCCTACACTATCAGGTATTACTTTTGTGGTGGCTTCTATGTCAGAGCTATCCCCTGTATACAAATTAATGCCATCAGAGTCTGCTACGCTAGTCACTAGAAAAGGTATTTTTGCAAAAAAAGGGTCAACTTCAGCATGTTTAGTATGCTCATAGATAAAGTGATCGTCCTCATTAAAGGTATAATTGATAACCCCTTTGGTTGCACTCATGACGAGATCATCACCGAGTGACATAACCGCAGTTAACCCAATTTTTTCATCCACTTCACTAGGGTCTAAACGTAGCTCCTCATCGTCACGGGTAGGCGCAGTAATCTCAATATCGGTGTTAACTAACTTCATAAAATCGCTTTCAGTGTAGTTTTGTGTTAACTCACCGTTAAGGTTAAAAGCGTTAATCTCAATAATGGGTATGCCATCATAAGTAATAGCGCCATCATTGCTTGGGTCATTATTATAATGTTGTCCTGCATATGCCCAGTCTTTAGCAAGGCAATTGTCGTCATGGTTCGCTTTTAACGAGCCGTGATAATAAACCGTTTGGGTAAAATAAGCAGGGGTAAACCGACCAACATAAGGTGCAGTGCCGGTGATATTTACATCTTGAGTTAAATAGTCGTCTTTATGACTAGTGAGTGAAATAATACCCACCTCATCATAAACGGCAGTATCTACTTGAATGCCAGCCGCAAAATTGCCACCCTCGGTAACGGTTAATTCCCCCGTATCCGTAGCAGGCGCAACACGGGTGGAAGATAAACTGCTTAAGGCAATGTCGGTAAAATTTTCAGTGGTCGTGTTGCTCGATAAATCTTCACCTTCATCGGCGATGCCATTAGCATTAGCATCATCACCTGCTTTCCAAGCTACCGCTCGCGTACTTATACGGATATTATCACCTGCGACAGTAAAAACAGTGCCACTCGCATTTATCGCTGCGGGGTTAGCTTGATAACCACTATCGTCAGTGGACAGATTGTTATCGATAAAGATATCAAAGGCAAAGGGACGAACAATGATACTGCTGGAGCTGCCGGTAATATAATCTCCTGACGGTTCGCCATCATCATCGGGCAATTCATAACGAGCATGAAGCTGTACTACACCCGCATCGGGGTAAGTAAAAATATAGTCGGCACTGTATTGCTCGTCATCACCAAAATCTAACGCCACTCCGGTAAAGTCTAACGCATCAAATGCAGTCGCTGAAGTGTTCATGCTAATAGCAACGCCAGAGATATTAACGGCTGCAGAGCCCGAATTGGGTGTTTCATAACTAGCCGCCATCTCAATAGATTCACCCGTGACTAAAAGTGGCGCACAGGCTCCCGTATCATCGGTTTGCACCGCTTCAATGGTTAAAATCTCAGCATTGTAGCCGACATCAGAGCCTTTGCCCGAAAGCTGTACGGGTAAAGAGGTATTGTCCTCACCGGCAACAAACCTAAAACCAGCACTCGCAAAGGTAACATCACAGGCAGTGTTATCATTTTTACACTCAAAACTTTGCTCTAAGCTTAACGAAATGTCCTCAGCGGTGGTGTGAATATAGTCAACAGTCACTTCACCGCCAACCACAGTAAGCGTTTTATTTAAGACCACACCACTACCGTCTGATACTGACAGCACCACATCAACGGCATCGGTATATAACATATCCGTATCACATGCCGCATCACCACAAGATTTTATGCTAATAGTATCCGCCTGACAGGTGAGCCCTTGCGCATCCAGGGTGTCTATTTCAAAGTGATCTATTTGGGTATTACAGCCCATAGTATCAGCCATATCTTGTTGAATTTGTTCTTGTGATAGCACGCTATTATAGATACGCACCTCATCATAATTACCACGAGAGGAATAAGGCGAAGGAAGCTTTGAATCATAATTGTCATTAGTATAAGTTGATGCGTTGTCACCAAAAACGATAGTACCCAGCTGCCCCATCACGTTACTTGTGTGTTTCTCATTAGTTTCCTTGTCTATATCACCATCAACATAGATAGCAAAATAATCATTAACAAAATCCCAAGTCACGCTCAGGTAATACCAAGTATCAGCCGTTCGGCTATTACTTAGCCCAGTAAGGATATAGGTCTTATCTTCCGAGTCTACAAAAGAAAACTTCAATTGACCATTTCGCTTTATTTCAAAGACAAAGTACTTCTTTTCATCACCGTCTTGACTGGCATCAAATAATACTCTTTTCTTACCCACACTCCAGTTAATATCACTATTAAACCAAAAACTAATGGTGCCCTGTAAACCTACATCATCACTAAGGTTTAGCTTAGAACGAAAAGCATGATCGGTTTGCTGGTTTTTACTATCACCGTTACTGTCAAAACCCCGACAATATTTACCGTCAGCGCTCGATATACCACCAATATTTTCGGCATGATTATTGTTGCCGCTGGTATCATTTATTTGTGTGTCAAAGTTTTCTTGTTCAAAGCGATATAACGCCAACGCTTTCACTTCACTAGCACTACAGTCGTCACAACGTATTTCAACATCGTCAAAAGTGACTCCTTTGTCATTATCATAAGAGAATAAACCCATATCATACAGCGTTGGTCTTTCACTACTTGATAGCCTAAGCACCATATTATCGCCATCACTTTCCCCCGTACATACAGCTGTACCTTCGCTGTTAACAATAACTTTCATTGAGAACTTGTCGCTGTGGTCATCGAGTAGATTTTGGCCCAACTCAATGCCGTCTAATTGTGTCGCGATGCCCTCAACAACTTTCACTAATTCAAAAGTACGGTATTCACCCGGAAAATTATCATCATTACGATAGCTAGTGCCATATTTTACCCAACGAGCTAGGTAATAATTCTGGTCATCTTGGTAACCAAAAACAATGCCGACATCGTTATT
>JBAHZW010000119.1:0-51204 GCA_037132835.1 Colwellia sp.
ATGTGGAATAACCACATTACAAAGGCTCTGCCTTGTATAAATAACCAATAATTCGCTGCAAAAACAATCTCGAAAGATCAACAGCCCCTAATAAGTCTTCCTAAATTGATGGATAACGATAAAAGTAAGCTCACTAATTAAGTGCTTGCTCACCTTTATCATCCGATTCAACGGCATCACTTAAAAATACAGCAACCCAGCGACCTTCTGGTGAGCTTTCCAAGCCTATTTTTAATATCATGGTCAACGGCACACTTAACAGCATACCAACAGTACCCAGTAGCCATCCCCAAAAAATCAAGGATAAAAACACCACCAAAGTAGATAAACCTAAGCCTTTACCAAGGTACCTCGGTTCAATTATATTTCCCATCACCATATTAATTAAAAAGAAACCTAAACCTATAATACCCGCCTCGCCTATGCCTAATTGTAAGATTGCCAACGTCATGGGTGGTACGGCCGCAATGATAGAGCCAATGTTGGGAATATAATTAAGTAAGAAGGCTAATACTCCCCATAATAAAAAGAAGTCTAATTCTAAAATCCACAACATTAATGAGACAATACAACCTGTAGCGAGACTCACTAAGGTTTTAATTGCGATATAGCGGTTTACTGAAGTTAAAAAACGATCAACCTGTTTTAAACGCATTTGGGGGGCATCTAAAGCTAAATATAATTTATGTGGCAAAGATGATGCCTCAAACAACATAAAAACTACGGTCAATAAAATCAAAAACAAGTTGGCCATCACTGAGCCAAAACTAGACAACATCTCAGCCGCTAACCCCATAGCTGCGGCAGGGTCAAAATACTCAGTAACAACAGCAGAAGATAATTGTATATCATGCTTAGCGAAAAAATCGGTTAACCAAGTCAGTTGATCTTTTAACTGTAATCGATATTCAGGAATATGCCCTGAGAGTTCGTTTAACGAACTGCCGACTAACCCCGTGATAAATACAACCATAGTCACAAAAATGGCAATAACAAAAATGATCGATATGGCTTTAGGTACTTTAAATTGACTGGCTTTGTTGATTAGTGGATTACAAATAATGGCAATAAAGATGGAGAGTAAAAAGGGAACCAAGATATTAGCTGCGATTTTAATACCCGCAAAAATAATAAAAATAGCGGCTATTGTGACAAAAGCTTTCGCGATGGAGCTTGTATTAGCGCTTGAAACCATAAAAATTAATCCTTCTTTTTTGTCATTCATACCCGTACCATTCAAAGTGCAGGATTTCAGCGGGAATTAAAATGACTTTAGGCAAGAAAAATAATTGAAGCATAGTCACGCTATGGTTTGATTATTTAACGTAGCATAAAATCATTTGAAACCCATCGAATAAACGCTTAAGCAACATCACTTCATCATTGCTGTGACTTATAAGAACGCTATATGGATGTAGCTTAATAGATAATGCAGGAGCATATATCCTGAGTAACCCTTATTTCATCACAGCGCCTTGAATTGAAATGGCTCAAGCACTCTGAAACAGGCACCTTGATTGATAAGGGCTATAATATACCCTAAATAGATCAGCCACACTAGTGACTGCTGATTTATAGATGACTGTTCCCGCAGCTTACTTGGAATGTAGGCCAGACAGTGTTCGTTCGAGTCGCTAGCAACTCGAACATGCAATAGCGCCGTATAAATTGCAAATTAACGCAACCCTGAGACTTCATTTAACAGAGCGTAGTGATTGGCATAAATCGGGGTTAACGACTTAAGTTAGCTTTCTTAATAAACTTTGTGTATTTTTTCTCATAGTACTGGCGACCATAAAGTAACCAATCGTTGCTACAAAAAAGGCACCGCTAATGGGTCCTAACAGCCAAATGTATGGGTGCATTCGTCCACTTACATCAAACAGTTGCTGTTGAATAATCAATAATGCTACATCACTGACCACTGCGGCGACAAAACCAGCAATACCACCTAATAAAAGAAATTCATAAAGCGTGGCAAGTTTAATCAATCGACCTTTGGCACCCAAAGTACGTAATATCACCACCTCTTGCATACGTTCAGCCAAGCTTGCCTGTACCTGAGAAACCAGTACTAATGCGCCACTGAGTAAAACAATAACGAGCACAAAGCCAATAGCCAGTGATACTTGCGCGATTATTACCTGAGCTTGTTCAATTTGAGCTTTTATATCAAACATACTTACCGTAGGGTAACGTTTCAATAGTTGGCTGATTGCTTGGGTATGGCTGTCTTTTAGTTGTGCCGCACTAAAATAGGTTACAGGAACTTTTCCTGCCATATTAGGGCTTAAGATCATAACAAAGTTAGGCTTAAGGCTAGCCCAATCAACACTTCTAAAGCTGGTTACTTTGACATTGAAAGTTTGTTCGTTCACTAAAAGGGTGAGTGTATCACCCAGTTTTAGATCAAGAGAGTCTTGCCAGCCTTCAAAAACAGAGACTTCAATATCATCGCCGCCACTAAACCACTGACCTTCTGTTATTTCGTTACCCTTTGGCAAACTATCCAACCAAGTTAAGTTAGGCTCTCTTCTTACACCTTTTTTCACATCCTCATCTCTTTCTTCACCTTCTTGCTTGGATAATCGACGAGAAAATTCTTCGCCATTTACGGCATCGACTCGCCCGCGAAAGACAGGATAAAAAGCTTCGTGATGTATATTATTATCGATAAAAAACTGCTTAATTGGCGCCACTTCATCTTCAGCAATATTAATAATAAACATATTAGGTGCGTCAGCAGGTACTTGCATTTGCCAGTCAGCAATAATGTCAATTTTAAGCACCACTAAAAACAACATAAGCTTTATAGCTAAAGAAAAACTGATTAATTGAACGGCATTAGCATTGGCTCTTTTTTGTAATGTAGCTATTGCTAAAGACCAACTTGATCCTGGACTAAGACCTAAACGTCGACCCGCAGCAAAGAATAATCGAGATATGCAAAATAAAATAGCTATGACTAACAACGTAGAGGCAAACAATATTAATGTGGTAATAATTTCCCCGCTAAAAATCCACATTAAAACAAAAATCGTTAATAGTGAGAAGGCAATATGAAGTCGACTAATAGCAAGAGTATCGCCCAAATTACGTCTCAAGACACGAAGTGGTGGGATATCAAATAAATCAAGTAATGGCTTCAATGAAAACATTAATGCGCAGGTCATTCCGATAAATGATGCTAATAGCCATGGGCGTGCGCCTGCTGGTGGTAATTGAGTGCCAATGAACTCAGCTAAATAACCACTGCCAATATATTGAAGCACATAGCCAACGGTTAATCCTACGATGATGGAAGATACCGTCACTAAACTTAGGTGTAATAAAAATATATTACGAATAACTTTACGACTGCCCCCTAGGGTTTTCATCATAGCAACGGGATCATATTGTCTTTCACAGTAGCGTTTAGCTGATACAGCCATGGCAACGGCGGCTAACATGATACCAAATAGACCCGCCAACAATAAAAAGCTATCTGCGCGGTCTAAATTTCTACTCAGCGGTGATTGACGATCTTTAATACCTTGCCAGTTTTGATTGCTTTTTAGTTGCGGTTTAAGCCAGAGATAATAGTCTGTTAATTGCTGCTCTGTGCCAGCAAAAAGTAGTCGATGAAAAACTCTACTACCTGCTTGCACTGCTTGAGTTGTTGGAATGTCGGCATAGTTTAGCAAGACACGTTTATTCCCTGATAAAGAGAAGAATGGTGCGTCAGGCTCTTTCACCAACACTTTACTGACGTAAAAAATGCCTGCGCCCAACTCAACGTTATCGCCAACGCTTATGTTCAAGGCATAAAACAATCCTTCACTAAGCCAAACGGAACCCTTCTTAGGCCCCGTATATACCTCATAATTTTGGCTAGTAAGACTGTCTTTGATTATAACAGAGCCTCTGAGCGGATAAGCCTCCGTGGCGGCTTTCACTGAGCCTAATACAAATTCATCATTGGCAAACAACATAGAATCAAAATGAAGCATTTTTGCCGTTTCAAGCCCATATTGATTCGCCTGACTTAAGAGTTGAGGATCAAAGGCATGATTACTGGATAAAAGACGATCTGCGGCAATAAAGTCACTACTTTTTTGCGCTATGTTCAGGCTAATTCTTTCGGTAATAGAAGATAAAGAAAAAACGGTAAGTACTGCAAGCGCAACTGCTGCAAATATAATGGTTAATTCACCGCGCCTAAGTTCTCGTGAGAATAATTTGAAAGCTAATTTAACCCACATTAGCCGCTAGCCCTTCACTAATTTTTTCAAGTTGCCCGCCTTCAATATGAATAATTCGCTGACATCGTTTTGCTAACTGTTCATCATGGGTAACAAGTACTAACGTGGTACCATTTTGTTGATTTAAATCAAAAAGCAATCGCTCTATCAGATGTCCATTTTTACTGTCAAGGTTCGCTGAGGGCTCATCGGCAAATAATATTTTTGGTGAGCCTATAAATGCCCGGGCAATAGCAACCCTTTGTTGCTCTCCCCCAGACAACTGTGATGGGTAGTGTTCAAGTCGATGTGAAAGTCCTACTTTGTCAAGTAACTCTATCGCTTGCGCTTTCGCATCACGATCCCCCGCCAACTCGGCTGGTAGCATAACATTTTCAAGCGCAGTTAAGCTTTGTACCAACATAAATGACTGAAAAACAAAACCTATCTTTTCTGCTCTCACCTGAGCACGAGCTTCTTCATCAAGCGTACTTAACGCCTCGCCATCAAGGTAGACTTCACCTTGGCTCGCAACATCTAATCCAGCTAATAAGCTAAGCAATGTGGATTTTCCAGAGCCTGAAGCCCCAACAATAGCCACTGACTCACCATACTTGACAGAAAAGCTTATATCGCTAAGGATAGTCAGGCTTCCTTCAAGTGTTTTAACATGCTTGGTAAGCCCTAACACTCGAATAACATCTACCAGAGAAAGTACTGACATGACACGCTGTTCCCTAAAGTTCATTATTATATTCATTGTAACAAACTTATCATTTACCAGTTTGGCAAATGACAAAATCCTACTTATTGGTGACAGCTTAAGCGCAGGTTATGGGCTTGAGCAAGCACAAAGCTGGGTTTATTTGTTACAAGATAAATACAGGAAAAATAACAAGTCTATCTCTATTGTTAATACCGCTATCAGTGGGCAGACAACGGATAATGCCTTATTAAAAATTGATGCTTGGCTTACAAGCCACAAACCCACTCATGTACTTATCGAGCTTGGTGGTAATGATGGCATTAGGGGCTTTCCTGTTAAATTGCTACAAAAACATTTAACCCTGCTTGTTGATAAAAGTCAACAACATGGCGCACAAGTCGCTTTAATGAAAATTCAAATCCCGCCTAACTTAGGTCCAAGGTACAGTAAAGTGTTTACTGACAGTTATACAAAGGTCGCAAAAGATACGGGTGCTTATCTTATGCCTTATTTCATGACAGAAATTGTCACTAATCCCGCTTTAATTTTGAATGATAACTTACACCCAAACGCCAAAGCTCAGCCAATTATACGTGACTTTATGTATCGTGAAATTGATAAATGGTTACAAGACTCCGCCAACAAATGACGTCAGATTAACCCCTAAAACGAACAAGTACTTTATTCACTATAATTTATCATGCCACCGTTTCCCCATTGAATAATTTAGATAGTATATCAGCCTGTTTTTAAGGTAGACTTCGGGGCATATTGTGTTTAGCCCTAAAGTGCAATAATCAGCACTTAACATTTGCAAGCTTATGTTATAGCTTTTTGAAATCCCCCTACTGGTCAGCGAAATTTAAAAGGCTTAGCGGTAGACATTCATTGAGGAGAATCATTATTTAGGAGAGTATACGCAATCTCTAGGTAGTTACGTTCATGTAGCATTCTTATCAAAATCAACGTTGTAAATTAAAACTTAAATTAGAGTAACTTTATGGACTTTATCTGGATACTTTTTGCTTTTATCTGTGGTTTTGCCGCAAAAACAGTCTCACTACCACCATCTATTGGCTTCCTTGCAGCAGGCTTTATTCTCAATATCGCAGGATATCAAGCTGATGACAGTTTAACCATATTAAGTGACTTAGGAATAACTATTATGTTATTTACTATCGGTTTAAAACTTAATGTAAAAAACTTATTTAAAAGAGAAGTTTGGTTAGGCTCTTCTTCACATACCCTACTTTGGATTATTGTCACCATAACCTTTGTTAAATTGCTCGCTTTTTTAACAGTTAATTACTTCAATGAATTAGATTTAACAACTGCGCTCTTAATCGCGTTCGCTTTAAGTTTTAGTAGTACCGTTTGCGTTATCAAATTATTAGAAGAAAACGGGGAAATGCGTACCCGTCACGGTAAGTTGGCAGTAAGTATACTCGTTATCCAAGATATTATAGCCGTTTCCTTTCTGGTGGTTGCTACGGGTAAAATCCCAACAATTTGGGCGTTTTCTCTTCTCGGATTATTTATAATTAAACCGATAATTAATAAAATCATTAACCACGTTGGTCATGGTGAATTATTACCTTTAATCGGATTTTTCCTCGCCTTAGGTAGTTATGAGTTATTTGAATTGGTCAACATTAAAGGTGACTTAGGTGCATTACTGGTAGGAATGTACTTAGCCTCTCATGTTAAAGCGTCTGAAATCAACAAAGCATTGATGAGTTTTAAAGATATATTTTTAATAGGTTTTTTCTTGTCAATAGGCTTTACCGCGGTACCTACACTGGAGATGTTAGGCTTAGCATTAATCTTAATGCTATTAATTCCTATTAAATTTGTTATGTTCTTTGGTATTTTTTCCCTATTAAAAATGCGTTGTCGTAGTGCTTTTTTAACGGCACTCACTTTAAGTAACTTTAGTGAGTTTGGCTTAATAGTGGGTGCACTTAGCGTAAGCTCAGGATGGCTTAGTAATGACTGGCTGGTTATTCTTGCCATAAGCGTAGCCATCTCATTTATATTTACAAGTATCACTTACAAATTTGCACATACCCTCTTTGCTAAACATAGACCGTTTTTATCACGTTTTGAACGATATGATAAACTCGAAGAGGATACCTTTACTCAACCTTCACAACGTCCCATTATTATTATTGGAATGGGTAGAGTTGGAATGGGGGCTTATCATGCCATTAATAGCCATAAGACTAATCCTGCGTGGGGTTTAGACGCAGATAAAGATAAAACAATATGGCTAAATGAGAATGGTATCGAAGCCTATTGTGGTGACGCTGAAGATATACATTTCTGGGAAGGTCTTGATTTGTCAGAAATTAAATTGGTTTTACTTGCACTACCATCAGTTCAAGATGCAATGACCATTACAACCTTATTAAAGTTAGCACACTATCAAGGAAAAATTGCTGCTGTTGCACGCTATGATGATGAGCGTACACAATTAGAAAAGTTTGGCATTGATAAGGTTTTCAACTTTTATAATGAAGCGGGTGTAGGCTTTGCAGAAGAGAGTTTAGCTTTGCTATCTAAAGCCCCATAAAGCGCTATGAGAGCATACATAATTCTTGGGTGAAGTAACATTGATAACAGTTAAAATAGCTTTCTTGTGGAATATTTCTTATCCAGAGTTCAGCTTATACCGCATCAAGACATTGGCGACATAGATTGATTGGTTTACTATCAACAAACGACTTACCTTCAATGTAAATTTTTTGGTAAAACCCGTGGTGAACTCGTGCTAAAACCCTTACCTAACTATAAATAACTTCATTTAACAATCCTTAAAAAGACAAAAAAAAACAAAAAAGCCATTGATTAGTCAGTAAAAACTAAATAAAAAAATATTTTTTAGCTATTTAAGAGACATACACTACACTTAGTAACATATTCGTAACATATCCCGATAATTAATAATTATTTTAAGGATATTGGTAGTACACATAATCTTACGTCTATTTCTTTAGTTTAGTTATGGTTAATTAGCGCACGGCTCGAACCCCTGAGCCATTCTTTCAGCCCAAACGATTGTTTGGGCTTTTTTTTTAATGACCGTAAATAAGGTGCTTATAAGTTGAAAAGACGATTGAAATTATCACTGGAAAGTTTGGCTACTTCTGAAGTTGCTCAGTAATTATCTCATCTTCTTGATTTAGAGGGTTAGCAGCACACGTAAGTAAAACATTGTCATAGTGAGCCGTTTTTTCTGCCATCTTAGGAAAATCAGCTAACGTTACGCTGACACATAGAATTTTATCTACTTTAGCGGCTTTGGCCGTCTGAATAACATTATCTAAATTATTATCATGTAGTGATAAATTAAGCCGATCTAAATGGCAATATGAATCGATAAACAACGAGGAACTCCTGTGCTTTAAAAAGGAGCCATATATGGGGCAAAGTTTTGTGTAGGGTGAAGTCGGAAGAACATACTAAAAACTCATAAAATCTAATCAAGTGTAACTTACACTTTAAATCTATTAGCAATACTTTGTAACTTTATGGCTAACTGAGCTTGATCTTTAGCGGTATCTGAAATTTCAGAAGCGCACTTTGTTGATTCCATTGACTTTTCCTCTACATTTGTAATGTTTTTAGCAACATCTTGAGTTACTACTGCTTGCTCTTCAATTGCTGTAGCAATTTGTTCTGTCATGGTAAAAATAGCACTAACAGATACCGAAATTTCTTCTAGCAAATTCTCAACTTTTTTTGAGCTATTTACGGCATTTTCAGCTTTCATTTGGCTACTTTCTATGACATTAAATGCGGCATTAGCATCACTTTGAAGTGAGGTTATAAAATTTTCTATTTCTGAAGTTGAGTCTTGTGTTCTTTGAGCTAATGTTCTTACTTCGTCAGCGACAACAGCAAAGCCTCTACCTTGCTCCCCGGCTCGTGCAGCCTCAATCGCAGCGTTAAGTGCTAAAAGGTTGGTTTGCTCGGCAACGGATTTAATAACGTCTATTACCTTAGTTATATTTTTTGAGCTATCATGTAAGTTATTAATTTGTAAAGCCAACCCATCAATATCTCCTGCTAAAGTCTCAATCGATTGATATGATTCTTTAACAATAATTAAGCCTCCTTGGGTTTGTTCATCCACCTCTCTTACCGAGTCAGCTGTATTTTGAGTATTGCTTGCAATATCCTTGACCGTTGCAGACAATTCTTCAATAGCGGTAGCAATTAAATTTATACCATCTTGCTGCTCTAACATGGATTGTGAATTAAACTGACAGGTTTTTGATGTTTCTTCGGCTGCACAGGTTAGTGTGACACTGGTCTTAGATATTTCATTGATAGCTCTTGAAAAGGTTTGTAAAGTTAGGTTTAAGGCCGTGGATACTCTCCCTAAATCGCTTTTACCTTGACGTTTTGAATGCACAGTTAAATCATTGTATTTTCTAACTTTAGTCATTACATCCGTAAGTTCTTCTACACTGTCAATTAATTCTTTAATAATAAAATGGCTAATCAGAAATGCCAAGGAAATAAGTATACTTGAGCTCACTATATTTAAGATCATGGTGCTCAATGCTTTATCTTGTTTTTCTTCAGATAGCGCTAATAATGATTGACTGAGCTGGTCTTCAATTTTCTTTAATTGGCCAATCCGTAGAGTCGATTGCCTAAACCAATACTCGGCATCAATCGAAAATTTATGCTGCATTTGTATTGCTATGGCTCTAAGCCTAATGACTTCGTTGATTGATGCATGGTTTAAGAATGTCTTAAAAAAGTTACTATTTTTTTCCGACGCGAATTGATTAAAGGTATCAAAATATGTATTTTGTTGTGTTAATAGCGAAATAAACTTTACGAACATGCCTTCACCAAATATGTCTTTAGAAAAGGTGTTACTGAGTACCGCACGCTCTATTCCTGCACGTTCTTTTCCTTGTAAAAAACTATAATAAGCAACGATGTTTTTTGTAATATTCGCATCGGTACTTATATCGGCATTGTGTGTTGAAACACTTAATAATTGAGCATTTAACCGACTATAAAAACTTATCGCATCACTAGAGGATATCGCTAACTTATCTACTTTTTTACGTATAGTTGACAGTTTTCCTAACATGTTAGAGATATCAGTATTTAATCGATTAACCTTACTTGAGCTAAACGTATTTTTAGTAAGGTGGTTTATCATTTCTTGTGATTTTTCATCCGTATTTTTACGCTGAGAAATTAATTGAACAGAAAACTTTGAACCATTTGAGCCTATAAAGCCTGCCGTGGCACCTCGCTCTTTTTGTAGTTCATGTACAAGATCGCTATAAACCACCGACAGTTTAGTTAGATGGGATATGGTAGACATTTCTTCAGTAGTATTAATACTTGCTACTATTGAAGAAATACTAAGCCATAAAAAGCCTATAACGGGTAATACAAGTAGTAATATTATTTTTTTTCTAAATGATAAGTCGTATATGTTCATCAATAATAAGTCAGTCTGATAGAGGAAAATCGATTATACGTTTATTCTCTCTTGAAGGTGAGTTTTAAAGTATGCGTATTTCTTTAAAAGTATAGTTGTTTTTTTGCGCTTTGTTATAGCGTTATTGGTATAATAGTAAGATAACTAAACTGCGGCTCTAATATATTTTATTTTATCTCCAACATTGTGCACCTAAAAGTAAATGTTTTGATCAAAACAGTATCAGATTTCAATCTGCGCTGCCTAACAAGTATTCATAGTTTATTTTATAAAAATCTCGGCCGTAAGCAAACGCGTTTAAAAAAAACTCAGCTAATCTGAATCTATTTCTTTCTGATCTAATTCAGCAAACTGGTCTCGAACATATATTCTATTAGTTTCTTCATTTGCATTTCCAACCTTTCCACAAAATAACTTTGTGTCCACAACTTGCTTCTCTAAAATTTTTTCTTGATTTCAGGATAAAGCCTGAAGAATTCACGAGTCGTAATACCATTAATTCCACTAAGTTTCTTTCCACTCAGCGAGATTTAAAAAGCTCATAAACTTAATTGGAATGGTCTAAATCGTTTATAGGTTGAAAAGACGATTAAAATTATCACTGGAAAGTTTAGCTACTTCTTCAACTGATTGGCCTCGAATGCTTGCCAAATGTTTTGCAACTTCAATTACATACGCGGGTTGATTTTCTTTACCGCGATAAGGCACAGGCGCTAGATAAGGCGCATCAGTCTCTATTAACAACTTGTCATCAGGTACTAATGCCGCAACGTCTCTTAAAACCGTCGCATTTTTAAACGTTACAATACCAGAGAAAGAGATATAAAAGCCTAATGCTATCGCCTGTTCCGCCATATCCCAGCTTTCAGTAAAGCAATGAAGTATACCACCAACCTCCTCGGCTCCTTCACTGCGAAGTATTGCTAAAGTATCTTGCTGTGCGTCACGAGTATGAATGATAAGTGGTTTATTTAACTGTTTGGCTACGTAAATATGTTTTTTGAATGAATCAAGTTGCAGTGCTTTAGTCTCTGGTGCGTAATAGTAATCTAACCCTGTTTCTCCAATCGCAATAACACGTTCATGTTGACTTAATGTTAAAAGTTGCTCAGTAATTATCTCATCTTCTTGATTTAGAGGGTGAGCACCACACGTAAGTAAAACATTATCATAGTGAGCCGTTTGTTCTGCCATCTTAGGAAAATCAGCTAACGTTACGCTGACACATAGAATTTTATCTACTTTAGCGGCTTTGGCCGTCTGAATAACATTATCTAAATTATTATCATGTAGTGATAAATTAAGTCGGTCTAAATGGCAATGTGAATCTATAAACAACGAGGAACTCCTGTGTATTAAAAAGGGGGAAAAGTGTGGTTATCAGTGATCGATTTTTGTAATAACAAAATGGAGCTACATGGTAAGTGTCGGCTCTGAAGAGCTTAAATGTCGTGAAAGTATTTGCTCCATTTGATGACGTATCTTTTCTGGATCTTTTACAAAGATAACACCAATACCGGGCGGCGTACCATTTTGTGCTCCTGCGGGCGTTATCCAACTTACTTCACCAAAAACGATTGCTTCTTCTAACGCATCAGGCAGTAGTATATGTAATTCAACTTCATCGCCTAAATTATATTGGCGAGGTGTACGCACAAAGATCCCTCCCTCGATAAGAAAAGGCATAAAACTAAGGTATAAATCACGTTCAGAATAAAACTCTACATTTAATGGAAGCAAGTCGATCTCCTATGTCAATGGCCTAACGATACCACTAATCGTCATAAGTAGCTGTTCATCAACAAATTGTCGATTAGCTTGTGTATAAGACTTTATCAGCTTATTACTCTTGATAATAGTTTGATAAATTTGATTATACGTCTGTATTGAAATTTTTTCATTTGCCGTCACTTCTGACAGATCCGACTGGTTTTTAATATAATATTGTCTAATAATGTTACAGGTTATTTTCTCTAACCAACGTACACTGTGTTTATTATCAACAAGGTGAGTTAGCAATTCAGCTTCATTTTCGCCATCATTTAAATAGCTTAAATAGCATTGATTGAAGGCTTGAAACGCTTTAAAAATAGTTTCATCGGTTAATTCTGGTAACTGAGATAAGTTAACAAAGGCATTCTCGTTTAATTTTCCATTCGTTGTAGCATCATCATGAGTTGATATGTTGAGTTGTGCTAACAACGCTTCTCCAACCATCGGCCTGATAGTATATATTGAACATCGGCTTATTATGGTCGGTAATAAACTATCGAGATCTTCGGTGATTAAGACAATATAATTACCCGCGTTTGGCTCCTCTAATGTTTTTAATAATGCATTGGCTGCCGCAACTGTCATTAATTGAGCTTGCGGGATTAATATTGTTTTTATACGACCAAGGTGCGCTGTTTTCTGTAAAAAAGTATTACCACGACGAATGTCATCAATCCCTAAACTCTTGTTCTCACTATTCAATAATAAGTGATCAGGGTAACTACCACTTTTTCTTAATAGACATGTTTTACACTGCCCACAGGCTAAGCTAATGTTATTTACATCATCGGTACTACTTGAGTTTAAAGGGGCTTGGCATATTAACAATTCAATTAACCAATGGGCCAACGCATCATTGCCAGAGCCTTCTATACCTTGAATAATAATGGCATGAGCTAAGGTTCCTTGCTGATATTGTCGGCTTAATTGACTTTGTTTCTCACGGCAAACAGGTAACATAGGTACTCTCTACTTCAAGTTTATATTGGCAATAAACTCGGTAATGTTTTTTTCTATGTCCTTATGCACTTGCAACATGGCTTGCGCAGCATCAATAGTAACAATAGTTTCATCTTGTGCGGCCAGCTCACGATACTTATTATGAACACGAATAAAAAATTCCATATCTTCTAACTCGATACGATCTAAATCACCTCGAGATTTAGCCCGAGACAAACCAGTATGTGGGTCTATATCTAAATATAAGGTAATATCAGGGCGAAAGCCTTTTAACGTAATATCACTAATTGCATTCATTATAGCTTGATCAAAACCTCGTCCTCCACCTTGATAGGCACGGGAGCTCAAATCATGACGATCACCTATTACCCATTTTCCTGCAGCTAAAGCGGGTAGGATTTTATTGGCAAGTAATTGACTACGACTTGCATACATCAGAAATAACTCTGTTTCTACGGTAAGTTTTTCTTGATGAGTTACCGATTTAACCATATCACGCAAAGATTCAGCTAAAAGCGTGCCTCCTGGCTCTCTGGTTTTAATGTACGCTATACCTTGCTTAGTTAGAATACTTTCAATGACAGATATGGCTGAAGATTTACCAGCACCTTCCATACCTTCAATGACAATAAATTTTCCTGTCGACATATTTAAGTTGTTACCTTTTTACTGTTTATCGCTAAGTGTCCTTTATATAGAACAACTATATAAAACGAAACGCTACTGACTCTCAAAGCACGAACAAGCTCTGAGTGGAAAGTTGCTTAATCGGCTTAGTTCAATTTATTGACTTTGCTTCTTTAAATATTCTTTAACCGCAAGGTTATGTTCAGAAAGCGTTTTACTAAATACATGTTTGCCATCGCCGCCACTAACAAAATATAAATACTCACTCTTTACTGGATTTAACGTGGCCTTAATCGCAGCTAAACCAGCCATTGCGATAGGTGTTGGCGGTAAACCATTAATTCTGTATGTATTATAGAGTGTCTTTTCACGTAAATGTGCGCGAGTTATATTACCTTGATAGCGATCACCTAAGCCATAAATAACGGTAGGATCGGTTTGTAAGCGCATTCTTTTTCTTAAACGATTAACAAAAACTGATGATATTATTGCTTGTTCGGCGATATAACTTGTCTCTTTTTCAATGATCGAGGCCATAATCAACGCTTGATAAGGTGTTCGATAAGGTAAATTGTCCGCTCTGTGCTGCCATAATTCGTTTAACTGTTTCTGCATATGTAAATGAGCTCGTTTCAATAGTGCAATATCTTGAGTTCCCGCAGTGAAGGCATAAGTATCAGGAAACAACCACCCTTCGGGGTTTACAGCGTTAATCCCAAGATTTCTACCGACTTCCTCAACCGATTCATCTTTAATTGTTTGTTCAATATAGGGATGTTCGGCAAGAATAATTAATGCATCTTTGAAGCGCGTTCCTTCAATAAAAGTCACCTTGAATTGATGCTCTTTTCCCTCAACAAGTTGTACTAATAATTGAGCTAAAGTCGCACCTTCGTTTATTAGGTAGGTACCTGCTTTGATATTTGTTTTTTGTGGGAAAAGGCGACCATAATTTATGAGCCAAAAACGCGTTGATATCCACTGTTTTTTCTCTAAACCTCGGGCAAAAGAGCTAATTGAACTGCCTGACTTTACCTTTAATAAGCTATTCCCTTTAATGGTCAATGGTGTCTTTAACACCTGGTCAAATTGATAGGTTATAGCTCCAGCAGAGGCAAGCAAGATGAACAAAACGAGCACAATTATTTTTTTTAACACGCATTTTCCTTAATAGCTTATCAAGCCGTTTAGATTAATCCTGTCATTTTCTTTTGCAAAGCGAGTACCGCGTCAATAGCAAGGATACGACTATTGTACGTTTTTACTGGTATAATGCCCATTAAAGAATTACAGATGAATATGCCTTGGGCTTGTTGAAGATCGACAACTTGTGTTTGGCATACTTTGACTTGAGGAATATTAGCAATAATCACCTGCCGAATAATTCCATCGACACCTGATGTTGATATTTCAGGCGTACACAGGCGCCCATCTAACCAGTAGAATAAGTTTGCACTGGTTACTTCTATCACCTGACCTTGACAATTAGTGACCACAAGATCATCTTCATGGCGTTCATCAAGCTCCACCCTTAATAATACCTGTTCAAGTCTGTTAAGATGTTTAATCCCTCCAAGCATTGAGCTTGTCGCAATACATTGCTCACTGTCCCCTAAATGAATACCTTTTTGAGCTATGCCCTCATAATGAGTAGGAAAGTCTGACACCATGATAATGATATTAGTCGAATTTTCATTAAGCCCAACTCTTGAATAACCTCTGCCTCCACTGCCAGCAGTGATCATTACTTTTAATACCGCTTTCGAATAAGTTTTGCTAACGAATTTTAATTGCTCATTTAAGTTTATATTTAAGGGCAAATTCAATTTTAATTTATTACAGCCTAAGAGAAGTCGCTCTATATGTTTTTCAAGTAACACTACCTTGCCATTGACTATTTTAGCCGTGGTAAAGATACCATCGCCATAAGCAAGACCCCGCTCAGTAATAGTAATATCGGTTTGTTGTTGACCATTTACGGAGCAGTATCTCATCTAGTCTCACTATATTATTAAGGCTATAAAAATTAATGGCATAAAAAAGCCTGAAGACTTCCTCAATGCGGAGGTTAGTATTCAGGCTTACCCATTTTGTTTCAACTAATTTAAGATATTTAACAGCGACTAACGCACATTAAATTTTCTTAAAGATTAATGAGCCATTAGTGCCACCAAAACCAAATGAATTACAAAGCACATACTCTAGTTCAACATCGCGTGCTGTTCCCGCAATATAATCCAGATCACAACCGTCACTTGGGTTATCTAAATTTATCGTCGGTGGCACTTGGTTACTCATAAGTGCTTGAATACTAAAGATTGCCTCAATAGAACCCGCAGCACCCAATAAGTGTCCTGTCATTGACTTAGTAGAGCCCATCATTACATCATAAGCGCCCGCACCAAAAATCGATTTTACGGCATTTGTCTCAGCAATATCACCTGCAGGTGTAGATGTTCCATGAGCATTAATATAACCAATTTTACTGACATCAATTTTAGCGTCATTAATTGCATTTTGCATTGCACGTGCTGCACCTTCACCGTTTTCTGGTGGTGATGTCATATGATAAGCATCGCCACTCATCCCAAAGCCAACAAGCTCTGCGTAGATTTTGGCACCTCGGGCTTTTGCATGCTCATATTCTTCGACAACAATAACACCAGCGCCATCGCCTAGTACAAAACCATCACGATCCTTGTCCCAAGGACGAGATGCCGCTTGAGGGTTGTCATTACGACGAGATAAAGCACGAGCGGCACCAAAACCACCAATACCTAATTCCGTTGACGCTTTCTCAGCACCACCTGCAACGACTGCATCGGCATCACCGTAGGCAATCATACGAGCAGCATGACCTATATTATGTACACCACTCGTACAAGCCGTTGTTATAGCAATATTGGGGCCCTGAAGTCCAAGCATTATTGATAAATGACCTGCGATCATATTTATAATGGTTGATGGCACAAAAAATGGCGATAATTTACGAGGATTTCCATCCGCTTGCATTAGCTTAGTATGGTTTTGTTCAATTAAACCTAAACCACCAATGCCTGAGCCAACAGCAACACCTATACGAGGTGCATTTTTCTCGGTCACTTCAAGCCCTGAATCCTTAAAAGCTTGTACACCTGCGGCAATACCATATTGAATAAAAAGATCCATTTTCTTGGTGTCTTTTCGTTTCATATAATTTTCAGCATTAAAACCTTTGACTAAGCCAGCAAATTTGGTGGAATAATCTTTCGTATCAAAATGATCAATATTACCAATGCCGCTTTTACCAATCAGCAGGTTTTGCCATGTTTCTTCTGCGGTGTTGGCTAATGGGCTAATGGCGCCAATGCCGGTAACTACTACTCGTCTCATAACAGAGCGGTCTCCTAAAAATTAAATATATCACCCACAATTAATTTACAATGCGGTAATATGGTCATCTTAGACATAAAAAAAGCGGTCACTTGCAATTAAGTATACCGCTTTTATGATTTATTATAAGCTCGATTATATCGAAATTATAAACAATTACTGATTAGCAGTAACGTAATCGATTGCTGCTTGAACTGTTGTGATTTTTTCAGCTTCTTCGTCAGGAATTTCTGTATCAAATTCTTCTTCTAACGCCATAACTAATTCAACAGTGTCTAATGAGTCAGCACCTAAATCATCAACAAATGATGAATCAATTTTAACTTCTGCTTCACTAACACCTAACTGCTCAACTGTGATTTTTTTTACGCGTTCTTCGATATTACTCATTTTATTTCCTTTACTGAAAGTGCATTTTATCAAATTGCGTGTAGTGTATTCGTCAAAAGCCTGCCATGCAAGCATCTAATTGATTTTTTTAATTTGAACAAACCTGTACGCTTATTGAAAAACTGATTAAAAAACAATGCAAGCCTTAAATATAGCGGCTTACACCATATACATACCGCCATTAACATGTATCGTTTCACCTGTTATATAGGCAGCAGCATCAGAGGCTAGAAAAGCGACTGTGCTTGCTATTTCTTCTGGTTTACCCAAACGATTAGCTGGCACTTGTGAAAAAATGCCTTCTTTTTGCTCATCCGTAAGTGTTTGTGTCATATCGGTATCAATAAAACCGGGTGAAATGGTATTAACAGTAATACCGCGAGAAGCGATTTCACGTGCTAAGGCTTTAGTAAAGCCTAATAAGCCCGCTTTAGCCGCAGCATAGTTTACCTGACCTGCATTACCCATTGTACCCACAACCGAGCCAATATTAATGATACGACCCGTGCGCTTTTTCATCATCGGACGAATAGCCGCTTTACTCACTTTGAAAACAGACGTTAAGTTAGTATCAATAATATCTTGCCACTCTTCGTCTTTCATACGCATAAATAAGTTATCACGTGTAATGCCTGCATTATTGACTAAGATATCAATTGAGCCATGCACTTCTTTAATTGTTGTAAACAGAGTAGCGATTGATTCATCATTTGTCACATTAAGCACTAAGCCCATACTCTGACTGTTATCCGCAGTTAAATACTCAGTGATTTTATTCGCGCCACTTTCTGAGGTCGCAGTACCGACAACCGTTGCACCAAGTGATTGTAGTTGTAATGCTATCGCTTTACCAATACCACGACTTGCACCCGTTACTAAGGCGACCTTACCTTCTAATGAAAACATATTCCTACCTATTTTTTATGTTTGCTAACTAACGTCCCGTAATTCAGCAAAATATTAAATTAACTGTTTATTAAATCTTTTGCTTGTTGCAATGAATCCATCGTATTAAAACTTACACTACTTATTGATTTGTTGATACGTTTATTCAAGCCTTGTAGTACTTTACCAGGACCAACTTCAACCATACTACCAGCACCTTCACTCGCGAGTCGACTAATTGTTTCACTCCAACGTACGGGTGAATACAATTGTTTGACTAAAGCAGATTTTATCGCTTCACTGGTGACTTCTTTTGCTACATCAACATTATTAACAACGGCAATAAGGGGTTTATTAAAAGTAATCTTATCTAATTCAAGTGCAAGTTGAGTTGCTGCTTCACTCATTAAGGCACAGTGCGATGGCACACTCACTGGCAGTGGCAAAATACGTTTTGCACCTGCTGCTTTACATATTGCTCCAGCACGTTCAACCGCTTCTTTATGGCCCGCAATAACGACCTGACCTGGAGAATTAAAGTTGACTGCAGCAACAATTTGGGTTTCTTTAGCCTGTTCGCAAGCATTAATAATATCGTCATCGGCTAAACCAATAACCGCAGCCATGGCACCAATACCCTCAGGAACACAAGCTTGCATAAATTCGCCTCGTTTTTCAACTAAAACAACAGCATCACTAAGTGATAATACACCTGAGCACACCAGCGCTGAGTATTCACCTAAACTGTGACCAGCCATAATATCTGGAGTTACTTCAGACTCGGCTTGCCAAACACGCCACAAAGCGACACTCGCCGTTAGTAATGCGGGTTGAGTAAAGTTGGTTTGATTTAATTTTTCAACGGGTCCTTGAGCCACTAAGTGCCATAAGTCATATCCTAAGGCTTTTGAAGCTTCTTCAAAGCAGGCTTGCACTATGCGGTTATCTGCAAAGTCACTAAGCATGGCAACAGTCTGTGAACCCTGACCAGGAAATATAAATGCTAATTTATTTTGCATATTAATACTCTGTTTTAGTTTTATTTTTAGTAAATACGATGCGTTTTATAATAAACAGCTGAAATCAACTTTGTTTATAATAAACCCTATGAATCGCTATTGGGTAAAAAGCCTTGCTCTAAAGAACTTTTTATTTTTTCAGGTACTTGCCTTTCGACTTCCTTCACGGCTTCCATAATTGCCGCAAAAAAAGCGCCTACATTCGCATTACCATGGCTCTTAACGACAATGCCGCGTAATCCGATTAAACTGGCACCATTGTACTGATCAGGGTTAATTGTTTTAAAGAGCTTTTTAAAGCTTGGCTTAATTAACGATCCAAATAATTTAGTGAGTAAGCTCGCACTAAATGCTGCTTTAGATTTTTGATAAACTAAGCGGGCGACTCCTTCACAAGTTTTTAGTGCAACATTGCCCACAAAACCATCACAAACAATCACATCGGCTTTGTTAGAAAAAATATCACACCCTTCAATAAAGCCTATATAGTTAATATCTTTATTTTCAGTTAATTCAAGTGCTGCAAGTTTTATATGATCACTCCCTTTAATCGCTTCTTCACCCATATTAAGTAAAGCGATACGTGGATTGCTAATACCGTCTACTTGCTCAGCCATTACAGAGCCCATTACACCAAATTGATATAACACATGTGAATCACAAAAAACATTGGCGCCCAAGTCGAGCATAAAGACATGTTTATCTTTATCATGGGTGGGTAAAGCTGAAATTAATGCCGGGCGTTCTACTCCTGCTATGTTTTTTAGCACAAAATGCGCCATAGAAAAAAGTGCCCCCGTATTACCCGCACTGACACAAGCTTGAGCTCGTCCTTCATGAACTAGATCAAGCGCTTTGCGCATGGATGAGTCTTTTTTATTTCTAAGGGCAACAAGAGGTTTATCTGACATTAAAACAACTTGAGACGTCGGAAAAACACTTAACTGCTTATGCGTGGCTAAATTTTCTTGGCTTATTTTAAAACGAGCGAGGGTGTCTGTAATGATAAGTTCATCACCACAAAGAATGAGGTGCAAATTAGGCTGTTCATTTATCGCCATTATTGCTGAAGAAATTGTTATAAAGGGGCCTTGATCGCCCCCCATAACATCTAACGCAATGGTTAGATCAGTAGTTAAGCTCAATTGATATAAGCCTAAAATATAACCGCTTAGACAGCGATTACTTTAACACCTTTGTAAAACCCATCAGCAGTTACATGGTGACGACGATGCGTTTCACCTGATACTGGATCTACTGATAAGTTTTCTGGTGTTACTGCATCATGTGAACGGCGCATGCCACGTCTTGAACGAGACTTTTTGCTTTTTTGAACTGCCATGAGTTACTCCTAAATCGGTTATTCGTTAAAAGGCTTTATGCTTAATAACTACTTGAATTGTTTTAATACATCAAATGGATTTGGCTTCTCAAGCTCTTCAGGCAACTCACCCCAAACTGAATCAGCATCCGCTGAACAATCTTGAATTTTGTGCCGTGGAATTAATGGGATCACGAGCATTAACTCTTCCTCTACTAACTCACGTAAGTTTACTTCGCCATTTTCATCTAATTCTACTACGTCATAATATGACGGAATTTTCTCAGCCGCTTCCTCATTTTTAGCAGGACTAAAAGTGAAATCCACTTCAAGTAACTGCTCAAAACTTTTGTTACACCGCTGACAGGTTAATGCCACTAATGTTGACCCCGTACCAGACATAACAGTCAAACCACGTTCATCCACATGAAACTTAGCACTCACTTTAACATGCTCACTTACACTGTCGCATTCAGCAAGCAGTCGTGTCATATCCGACAACTTATACACACCTTCGCACACAAGTCTTCGTTGAGCACTTCGAGATGGTTGAATTGTTATTGGAAGTTTAAGATTCTGCATAAGGCGCGCATGATATAGCCCCTATGGGCAAGTGTCAAAAGAAAACTTCACTATTTTGTTTAAAAGCTCAAGATGAACTCAATATTAGCAAAAACTGCCTATTAATTGTTAATTTTTACAAAAAACAATAAAAAACACGGCTGAACATAGTGACTTAGTCTATTACACGTTAATTATCACTGTGTACTTGCTAGCGTTTTGAAGATAAGTAGAGTTTCGTGGTATATGGTCATTAATCTTCTGTATAATTACCGAAGCGTAAACATGCCCCAAAGGGTGAGTTCATAAGTTTAGCTACTAAGTTGTTGGCTGATAACCATTCTCGTCAACCAATACCTTGCCTCTGATGACTTTAAATCATAGCTCAGTTAAAATAAATTTATTAGAATGATGCGGATATTATATTACATATTAAAAGATATATAAGGGTAAATATGAAAACCTTGGTTCTTGGCTCTACGTCTCCATTTCGTAAAACCATTTTAGAAAAACTCCAGTTACCTTTTCACTGTGCAAAGCCTGATATTGATGAAACTGAAAAGAAAGGGGAGACACCACAAGACTTAGTTAAGCGCCTAGCTATAGCAAAAGCAAAAGCAATTACACCCCAATTTCCAAATGCCTTAATTATAGGTTCAGATCAAGTGGCAATATGTGACGGTGAAATTTTAGGTAAACCGCACAGTTTTAACAATGCCGTTATTCAGTTAAGTAAATTTAGTGGCAGGAGTATTACTTTTTATACGGGTTTATGTGTTTATGACAGTGAAAAAGATAAAACCGTTGCTATAGTAGAGCCTTTCATTGTGCATTTTAACCCACTGAGCCAAAAAGAAATAAAGAACTACCTTCATGCTGAGCAACCCTATAATTGTGCAGGGAGTTTTAAAAGTGAAGGTTTAGGTATCTGTTTATTTAATCGGCTTGAAGGAGATGATCCAAACACCTTAATAGGGTTACCGCTAATCAAGCTTGTTGCACTATTGAAGCAACAAGGTATTGATGTATTAGCCGAGCAAAACAAAATCACTCTGTAATCTATTAATAAGCCATCAATAATTTATTACATAGTCATTTAATCAGCTAATTATGTCTTAAATCGAGTTCAGGCTCTTGTTGTATGGAAACAGCAGGCAATAGGATCTCTTGTAGCTCAACCAAAGAGTCAACAATTGCGACTGGCTGGTAACTCTTTAATATATCTCTATCATGTACACCAAGCGTGACACCTATACTAGCGACCCCTGCCGCTTGTGCCATCTCTAAATCATAACTTGAGTCTCCAATCATGACCGCTTGCTCGGGCATAATATTTAATTCTTTTAATAAACTGAGTAACATTTGAGGGTCAGGTTTAGATAAAACCTCATCCGAACAGCGTGATGCATGAAATAGATGGGTGGTTTGTGAAGAAGAAAGAACACGATCTAAACCGTCACGCGCTTTACCTGTTGCAACCGCTAGCAATTTATCATTAGCTCTAAGATTTTTTAAGAGTGGTAAGGCATCTTTAAATAATGCTGCAGGGGTTGAGTTACCTTCAAGATATTGATATTTATAATGACTTCTTAAAGCCGTTATTTCTTCTTGAGATGCTTCTGGAAATAAAATAGCGAAGCCCTTGGGTAGACTTAAGCCAATAATGTCTTTTACCTGCCTTACTGTGGGTATACTTAGTTGACAATATTGTGCGGAAGCTTGTATAGATGAAACGATACGATCGATGGAGTCCATCAAAGTACCGTCCCAATCAAAAACAACTAATTTATATTTACTCATAGGGTTACTCTTTCACTAACTTGGATAATAATCGTTCTAAACTGGCCTCTAAAGGCGCTTCAATTTTCAATCGCTGCTCTGTACTCGGATGCGTAAACTCAATACTCGCAGCATGTAAAAACAACCGCTTTAACCCCTTGCTTTTCATTTGTTCATCAAACATTTCATGTCCATATTTAGCGTCCATTGCAATCGAATGGCCACTTGTTTGGCAATGAACACGTATTTGATGTGTTCTCCCTGTAACGGGGAACGCTCTGACCAACGTTGCTCCTCGGTATCGCTCTAACACTCTAAAACGTGTTTCCGACTCTTTGCCTTGCTGATTATCAACCACAACCACACGTTCCCCGGATTTTAAATCATTTTTCTTCAGCGCGGCTATAACTCGAGTCAACTTTGCAGGCCAATGACCTTTTACTAAAGCGTGATAGAATTTTTGTACCTTTTTATCACGGAACTGCTCATGTAAATGGCGTAACGCTGAACGTTTTTTTGCCACCATTAAACAGCCTGACGTATCCCTGTCTAACCGATGAACTAACTCCAACATTCTAGCTTCAGGTCTTAACGCTCGTAACGCTTCAATTAAGCCAAAACTTAAACCGCTGCCACCATGAACAGCCATACCTGATGGTTTATTAATAACAATTAAACGATCATCTTCAAAAAGTATTTGCTTCTCTAAGTTGGCAACAATAGCTAACCCTTTAGAAACAGCATTTTTTTGTTCTGACACCCGAATAGGGGCAATGCGCAATTCATCATTAATGACTAACTTATAAGGGGGTTTGATCCTTTTTTTATTAACCCTGATTTCACCTTTGCGCATTAAACGATAAAGGTGGCTTTTGGGAACACCTTTAAGCGTTCGTAATAAAAAATTATCGATACGCTGCCCAGCATCTTCACTGTCAATTGTAATAAAACGTACTTTAGGTCTATCAGGTTCAGTGCCTGATATAACGTTTGATTCTTTATCAACATTTTTTTTTATTGGTTGATTTTTTTTATCAAAAGTTCGGTGTTGAGTCTTAGCGTTATTGTTATGCACGTTTTTAGATTTTCGAGTATTTATTTCTTTCATGCCGGCAGTTTAACACACTTTATTTAGTGACTAATGTAATTAAGTTCCTTTTTTATTAGCTAAAATAGGGAGATAGTGTGATAATGGTAAGGTTATTTGTTGATATTTAACGCTCACTATATATTAAATAGCTATTTTTAAAAGCAGTTCAACATAACAATTTAACCTTAGAAGCTTTAAAGAGAGACGTAAGAGGTAATCTGCGGCCACATTTGTATGCGGTTTACGTGTAAGTTGTACTTAATTAAGTGCTAACACAATTTAAAACAAGACATATTGATAGTACGGCCTATTGTTTAAATTAACACAGCTAGTTTATATTTTAAATATATAGCTACAGATTGTTAATAAGCATAAACAGATTTAGTCGTTCATTTGAACGGCTTTAAGCCCAGCACCATAAAGCAATTATTATTAAAGTAATGTCAAAGTAGTAATAAGCTGACATTATGCACAGCACATTTAGCTGAGCACATAAAGAAATAACTTAACACTGTTATGATTAAACATTGAGACAGTGATATAAAAAACAATCAGAATTTATAACAGCTTAACTTGGTTTTATGACAGGTTAACTATGACAACCGTGAGGTTGACAAACTGCTGTTACCAGAAAAACAGATTGCTTTGTGTTCTAAGCAAGTGGTGTGTTGTGACTAAAAATGAGTCCGACAAACTATGAAACGTATGTTAATTAACGCTACCCAATCAGAAGAATTGCGCGTAGCACTAGTAGATGGTCAAAAACTTTACGATTTAGATATCGAAAGCCCTGGTCATGAACAAAAAAAATCCAATATTTACAAAGCAAAAATCACTCGTATAGAACCGTCCTTAGAAGCCGCTTTTGTTGACTATGGTGCTGATCGCCATGGTTTTTTACCCATGAAAGAGATTGCACGTGAGTACTTCCCTAAAGGGTATACCTTTCAGGGTCGCCCTAACATTAAAGAAGTGTTACGCGAAGGCCAAGAAGTTGTCGTTCAAATAGACAAAGAAGAACGTGGTCAAAAAGGCGCAGCGCTTACTACCTTTATTAGCCTTGCGGGTAGTTACCTCGTTTTAATGCCAAACAACCCACGCGCTGGTGGTATTTCACGTCGTATTGAAGGTGATGAACGCACTGATTTAAAAGCGTCTTTAACTAAGCTAGACTTGCCTAAAGGCATGGGCTTAATTGTCAGAACGGCTGGTGTTGGTAAAGATTACGACGAACTAGAATGGGATCTGAATGTTCTTTTACACCATTGGCAAGCAATTAGCGATGCAGCAAAAAGTCGCCCTGCGCCTTTCTTAATTCATCAAGAAACTAATCTTATTTTACGTGCCATTCGTGACTATTTACGCCGAGATATTGGTGAAGTATTAATTGATCGCCCTAAGACATTTGAAAGTGTTAAAAAACATATAGAAGTAGTTCGTCCTGACTTCTTAAGTAAGATAAAGCTATATACGAGTGACGTACCTTTATTTACGCATTATCAAATTGAAACTCAAATAGAAACAGCATTTCAACGTGAAGTACGTTTGCCTTCTGGTGGCTCAATCGTTATTGATCCTACTGAAGCCATGACATCTATCGATATTAACTCAGCACGTGCAACTAAAGGCAGTGATATTGAAGAAACAGCTTTTAATACCAACTTAGAGGCTGCCGAAGAGATTGCTCGGCAATTACGTTTGCGTGATCTAGGTGGATTAGTTGTTATTGACTTTATCGATATGACCCCCGTGCGCCATCAGCGTGAAGTTGAAAATAGAATGCGTGATTCAGTTCACCAAGATAGAGCCCGCATTCAGCTAAGTAAAATATCTCGTTTTGGCTTATTAGAAATGTCTCGACAACGCTTACGTCCGTCTATAGGAGAAACAAGCCAAGGTGTATGTCCACGCTGTAATGGTACAGGTCATGTACGGGGTATTGAATCCTTAGCTTTATCTATATTACGTTTAATGGAAGAAGAAGCAATTAAAGAGAATACGTTGCATGTACAAGCACAAGTTCCTGTCCCTGTTGCTACCTATTTATTAAATGAAAAACGTCGCTCTGTTATGCATATTGAAAAACATCATAATGTAAGAGTTTTAATCATACCTAATCCAAATATGGATACACCACAGTATGAAGTGCTGCGAGTGAAAGATGATGATACTGTCGTAGAAGCAAGTTATGAATTACCGATAAAAGAAGCGCAGATCGAAGCAGCGAGAATGCCTAAATTTGATAAAGCGACACCTAAGAGTGATGAACCGTTAATTCAAGGGATGACAGCCCCAACACGTGCTCCTAAGCCAAAAAGCACATCAGTTAAAGTCGATACAGAAACAGTATCGAATCAAGAAAAACCGAGTGGATTCTTTACTTGGTTAAAGAAAATTTTTATTGCTGAAAAAGTCGTTGAAGAAGTAAAAGAAACAGCCAGTAACCAAAAACCAAACTATTCACAGAGTCGACGCGGAAGTCAACAGGCTAAACGTCGAAACAATCGTAGTGGCAGTCGTAATCGCAATGATAAAAATGATGAAAAATCCACCAACAGCCCCGCAAAGAAAGATAATGAATCAAGAAACACTCGCTCTGAAGACTTAAAGAAAACAAAGAGACAGCCACGTAAAAATGACAACGCTGAGAAAGAAGAGAAAAATACTGAGCGTCGCCAACGGAGAACTAATCGTAAGAAAATTAGAGTGCCAGTAACAGAGAAAGTTATCGATACCGCTGAAAAATCAACAGCAATTAGCACGACCGATAATTTACCCGTTAATAACGCAGTTAAAGACGACAGTGTTAATGAAAAGGTTGCAAATAATGAAGATAAAACACGCAATAACAGGCGTTCACCAAGGCACCTTAGAGCAAATGGTCAGCGACGTCGCCGTAACAATGCTGAAACTTCACAATCAGAACAAGCCTTAACAGGTGAAAACTTGAGTGTAGATGAGTCTGTAGCAGCGCGTTATCCTACACCTGAGAGTTCTATTACTCCAGATGAGGCTGTGCAAGAACAAGTTGACCAGTCATCTAGTAAAGAAACGCCTCCAATAGCAATAGTACAAGATGTTACTAACAATGCTGTATTGGAAGACGTGGTAGTTACTCCTATTGAAACACAACCAGAAGTAGTTGTTCCTTTACAATCAGAAACTAAAAGTAATACACCTGACACTGAAAAAGAAGTTACGAACACAATGGTGACCACACCAGAGGAGTCGGAGGCTCAGCATGAGTTACCTTTAGAGTCAAAGGAAAACATTGCTTTAACTAACGAAGTGCCTGCTGAAGCTAAAGTTACTGATAAAAAAACAAACGGCCCAGAAAGTGAACTTGATGCTCAAGTTAAAGAAGTAAAGAAAATCAAGAAGGCCAAGAAAACTAAAAAGGCTAAGAAAGATACTCCTACGCCTAAAAAATCAGCACCTAAGGATAAAAAATTAGCAAGACAAGTGAAAAAAGCAAACCGCCTATCATCTGGCCATGCAACTGCTCCGATGACAAAAACAGAAGCAATCACTACCCTTAAAGATATCCCAACAAGCTTTATGGCTGACAGTGATAGATTTCATCATCAGAGTTCAGGGAAAACAGCGATTATTTCGGATGTAGCTAGCCATAGCACAGCGCAGACAACTAAACCGTAAAAGAAAGCGAACTATAAATTTAAAGCCAGTTATTATTTTTATAACTGGCTTTTTTTTGTCAAAATTACCCGTTTATGCGCCTTATACCAGTTTTATGACGGGCCGATCCACACCAAACAACTAATCCCGTTTAAATTTGTCCTAGATCAATGTTAAATTACTTGAATTTAAATAATAAAAAGTATTTTAATGATTCTTTAAAGTAGTGCTTATAGTAGAAGCTATTTACTGGATATTTCAACAAGGTACGTACATTTAATTTAACTTAAATTAACTTAATATTGACAAATAACTTGACTGTTACCCAAGGCTAACGTTAAATTGTTAACAGCAGATGATTGATTTGTAACAAACAAGATTGGTCGTGGTAGTTACCGAGTTCATCGCAAGGTGACTGATATAAAAGAGAGTAGTGATTATTATGAAAAAATGGTTTTTTTCTAACAATGGTGAAGTAACAGGTCCTTTCGAAATAAAAGAGTCAAATGATTTAATTTCAAAAAATCCTGACTTATATGCTTGGCACCCATCATATACTCATTGGGTTCCTGTTAGTTGTATTGATGAATTTGAAACATCAATGACTCCCCCCCCTCCTCCGCTTGAAATCCCCAATGGACTGATTGAGGAATTAATAGGAGAAGAAAAAGAATTAATCACAACACTAGACCGTATTGATAAGACGATTAAGATCACTTCTGACTCTTTATATGAGATTGATAGCGATTTAGATAATTATGCACAAACAACTCATAATTTAACTGAAGAAGTTAAAATTGTAGTGAAAACAATTGAAGAGCAGTATGCCTCTCTTCAGAAAAGTCTAGCTAACGTAATTAAAACAGATTATTAGAAACTAGGTATTGGTTATAGACCACCTTAACAGCTGATTACATTAATTATAAAAATGAAAGTTAACAGATAAGAGTATTCACAATGAAAAAATGGTTTTTTTCAAATAATGGTAAAGTAACGGCTGCATTAGATCTAGACGCCGCAAAAGATTACTTAGCCGATAATCCAGAGGTTTATGGCTGGAATCCTTCATTTAATCAATGGAGACCGGTCACTTGTATTAGTGAGTTTACCGATGTGCTGCCGCCAACAGTACAAGCACCATTAATACCAAAGGAAATTTCTGATAAGTTTTTAGCAAAAAAACAACGTTTAGAATCAAAATTAATATCGATTGACGACAGTATTCATCATAGTCAGTTTTCTCTTGAAAAATTTGATAAACAAATTCAAGATTATAAGGATATAACTCAGAATTTAAATGATAATGTTAAAAGTGCTATTGATAATATTGAGAAAAAATACAACAGTATAAGACGTAAGCTATCTCAAGTTAGAGATGCTGTTCAAATAGCAGAAAAAGAAATGTCTATTGTTGTTAATGAATTTGACCAAAGAATGAGCTCTAACAATATATTTATGCCTTCTTGTAATCAAGCGGCAACACCAGACAATATAAACCAAGAGCGCTCTGAACGTGCTAAAGCAAGTAAGGCTAAACTAGCGCAACAAAAATTAGCAACGCCTCATAAGCGGGCTGATCCCGTACCTGAAAAAATCATTGAGAAACAAGTTAAAACAAATGCACCAGTAAAAAGAGAAAACACACAAGAAATAAAAGTACAAGAAAAAAACAGCACGGCTCATGAGGCAAATACAGTGAAAGAAAGCTTCGGTATGAAAAGTATGATGAAATCTGTATTTAAAGGTGATCATAAAGTAAATAAAGAAGAAGTTAAAAAACCTTCCGAAGAGCCTTTATCAATGGCTGAACGTCTTAAAATGGCACAAAATAACCAATAGAAGTGTTACTGACAAACGTATTTTTCATGTCAAAATTATGAATTAAAAAGCCAGTCATTAATAATAATGACTGGCTTTTTTGTTCGATTCTCTCTTTAGACTCGTTTACTAAGCTGAGTATTTCATGTAAGCAAGGTGATATAATAAAGCTATAATCGCTATTAATCTTATACTTATGACCAATAGGTACACTATTGGCTACGTAAAAGTACCTTAATAATGCCTTTATCTATTATTAATCAAACAAAGAACAAGCGCCCGTTTCAGCTGAGCTTAAGTTACGACGCATAAAGCCAAATATTTCACGCCCCATGCCTTTATGATGACCATTGACATCGAATATTGAGACTTTACGGCTAGCTAATACCTGCTCATCAACTTGTAATGTTAATTCACCGGTTTCACCATCAACGAGAATCATGTCACCCGTGTTAACTTTAGCAATCAAACCGCCATCAAGCGCCTCTGGGCATAAATGAATAGCGGCAGGAACCTTACCTGATGCACCTGACATACGACCATCAGTCACTAAGGCAACTTTAAAGCCTTTATCTTGCAATACGCCAAGTAGTGGTGTTAGTTTATGTAATTCAGGCATGCCACGTGCCTTAGGTCCTTGGAAGCGAACTACGGCAACAAAATCTTTTTCAAGTTCACCTGCATCAAATGCTGCTTGTAATTCATGTTGATCATCAAAAACAACAGCGGGTGCCTTAATAGTAAAACTACCCTCCCGAAGTGATGACGTTTTAATAACAGAAATACCTAAATTACCTTTCATTACACGTAAACCACCATTGACTTTAAATGGCTTAGCAACCGTGGCAATAATTTCTTCATCCAGTGACTTTTCAACGCAATCAACCCATTTAAGCTCACCATTGTCTAAAACAGGTTTCTTAGTATAACGAGATAAACCACGACCACATATGGTTTCTACATCTTCAAATAATAGGCCGTTATCAATAAGCTCACGAAATAATAACGCCATACCTCCCGCGTCTTGAAATTGGTTAATATCTGCATGACCGTTAGGGTATATACGTGTTAACAGTGGTACCGCTTCAGAAAGATCATTAAAGTCTTGGAAGTTAATGATAATACCTGCCGCTTTTGCAAAAGCGATAATGTGCATGGTTAAATTAGTTGAACCACCTGTCGCAAGTAACGCAACAATAGCATTAACAATTGAGCGTTCATCAACCATTTTACCAATCGGCATATAATTACCTGATTGTTGCGTTAAACGTGTTACTTGACGAGCCGCGGCTTTAGTTAATTCTTCACGTAACTGTGTATTAGGTGGAATAAAAGAGGCTCCTGGTAAGTGTAAACCCATCACTTCAACAACTAATTGATTGGAGTTTGCGGTGCCAAAAAAAGTACAAGTGCCTGCCGTATGATATGAACTTGACTCTACATCGAGCAATGCTTTCTCGTCAACTTCACCTTTAGCATACTGCTGCCTTACTCGTGCCTTTTCTTTATTCGGAATACCTGATGGCATTGGACCCGCTGGAATAAATACGGTGGGCAAATGCCCAAAGGTCATGCTAGCGATCAATAAACCAGGCACGATTTTGTCGCATATCCCTAGCATTAAGGTGCCATCAAACATATTGTGAGACAAGCCAATCGCTGTTGACATCGCTATGACATCACGACTCATCAGGCTTAAATCCATACCGGGTTGCCCTTGCGTCACACCATCACACATAGCGGGTACGCCCGCGGCAAATTGAGCTACACCACCCGCGTCTTTAACAGCCGCTTTAAGGATGTCAGGATACGTTTTATACGGTTGATGAGCACTAAGCATATCGTTGTAAGCGGAAATAATCGCAATATCAGAATGCTGTATGCCACGTAATGACGACTTATCATCTTTACCGCACGCAGCAAATCCATGTGCTAAGTTACCGCAAGATAATTGAGCACGATGAACAGTTGCCGATTTTTCCGCATCAATTTTGGCTAAATAAGCTGACCGTGAAATCTTACTACGTTTAATGATTCTTTGAGTTATGTCTAAAATTTGTTGTTTCATAGCTGCTTAATCCTATATTCATCTTTATTTTTATTTTTATCTGCTAACAAGGTGACTCTTAAATTATAAGAGGCTTTCCTAAAATATACTTTATTGAATTTTTTACTGAAGCTCTTTAAGGAGCCCAGTATATTTGTGTATTTATACTTGGATGACTCAGAAATGCTCTAATGGGCATAGCAAAGACATCGTTACTTTCTAAAGCTTTATGTAGCACTGTTTTTTTATTTTCACCGCACAAATGTAAAAATGTATTTTTACTTTGACTTAAGGCCCAAAAACTAAAGCTGATACGTTGGTGAGGGGCCGTTTTTGGTATAACTTTTAGTAACGCATCGCTATTGTCAATAGCCAAGCCTTTAGCAATTTCATCACTGCACGGAAATAGTGAGGCGGTATGACCATCTTCACCCATGCCTAAAATCAATACATCGAGTGGTAATATCGTGGTATTGGCCACAACATTTAAATCATTCAACGTCTTTTCACACAATTCGTCGCCTTCTTTTAAGTGAAAAAATGTTGCTGAAGCAGCGTTATTTTGTAATAAACTTTCATGTACTAAGCGTGTATTACTGTCTTGACTATCAATGGGTACCCAACGCTCATCCGCTAAAGTAATAGTCACCTTTGACCAGTCAATTTTAGCTTGTGATAGCAGCTTAAAAAAACCTTTAGGGGTTGAGCCGCCAGAAACAGCTATACTTGCCTTTCCTTTATGATTTATTGCTTGGGCGAGAATTTGGCTCACTGACTTCGCCAATGAAAAATCCAATTCATGACGAGTTAAGAATTCTGTTAACTGTTGCATTAGTCAACCCATTGGCGATCATCACGCGCGATTAATGAAATAGAAGATACAGGGCCCCAAGAGCCTGCGGTATAGGGGCTTGGTGCTTCATCGACTGCTTGCCATGCCTCTATTATACTGTCAGACCAAATCCAGGCGGCTTCAACCTCATCACGACTAACGAATAATGATTGATTACCATTTAACACTTCTAACATTAAACGTTCGTAGGCACCAACGACACGCTCATTCTTATAAGTATCAGAGAAACTTAAGTCTAATGTATTTTCTTGTATGCGCATATTAGAAGAAATACCGGGTATTTTATTCATCATTTGCAATTCAACCCCTTCATTAGGTTGCAAACGAATCGTTAATTTATTGGCGGGTAAATCGCGGTAACTCTTTTTAAAAATATTATGTGCTTGTTCTTTAAAATGTACCACAATCTCACTATGCTTCTTCGGCATACGCTTGCCTGTACGAAGGTAAAAGGGTACACCTGTCCAACGCCAGTTCTCTATTTCCGCTTTTATAGCAACGAATGTTTCCGTATTACTATTAGCATTAGCTCCTTCTTCATTTAAATAACCTGGGGCTGGAGAGCCCTCTAAAAATCCGTCAGTATATTGCCCTCGAATAGCCTTATCTTTAATGTTATCGCTGTTTATGGGCTTTAATGCTTTAATAACTTTTAGCTTCTCTACACGAATACTTTCTGCACTTAAGTCAGCTGGCGGCTCCATGGCTAAAAGGGATAATACTTGCAATAAGTGATTTTGTACCATATCACGCATTTGCCCCGCATCATCATAAAAGCCCCAACGCCCTTCAATACCAACACTTTCTGCCACGGTAATTTGAACATGGTCAATACAGTTACGATCCCAATTATTAGTAAACAATGAGTTAGCAAAGCGCAAAACCAATAAGTTTAGTACCGTTTCTTTACCTAGATAATGGTCGATACGATAGGTTTGCTTTTCAGTGAAGAATTCAGATACTTGATTATTGATTATTTTCGATGACTCTAGTGAGTCCCCTATGGGTTTTTCCATCACTACACGGTCTAGATCAGTAATCAATTTAGCGCAATGTAAGCCCTTACATATTCCGCCATAAATTGACGGTGCTGTTGAAAAATAATAAATACGGGTAGTGTTTCCACCTGCGAGTGCTTCGGCTAAGTCTTTGAATGAACTACTGTCTTTAAAATCTAGTTTTTGATAAACCAATCGTTGAATAAAGCGCGTCAGCACTTCATCATCAATGGTTTCTTTCACAAATTTATTTAATGTTTCGACAACTATATTTTTGAAAGCATCAATACTATGTTCTTGTCTTGCTGCCCCCACTATACGACTATCTTTATGAATCAAACCACACACTTCTAACTGATATAATGCGGGTAATAGCTTACGGCGTGATAAATCACCTAAAGCGCCAAAAATAACGACATCACTCGCTAATTGACTATCCAAATTACTCATTAAAGCCTCTCTTTTGTAAAATTTACAACTTATTTTTAACTTAGCTTTTACCTAAGCACTATGAAAAATATAGAAAAAGTAAAAGTAAATATTTATTATAATTAAACGAAATTCCACGCTAATTTAGCGCTTGTTTAGTTGACAGTAAAGAACTTATTGTAACTATATTACATGATTCAATCTAGTAATATAGTTATCTACATAAGGCTATGTGTACTCACTTAGTGTTTTAAGCTTTGAACAGCTTGTTTTTGCTAGGATTAACATATATCAAAAATTAAAACCAAATCAAGTGATTTTTATACATATTCATTCCTTTTTCATTCCGTTTATGATCTTATCGTACGTAGGAAAAACAACTTAAGGCAAGGTAATCAATTGACTTATACAAGGATATCCGCAGGAGTAGTTGCCTAGTAATATTTGTTCTATGGAATTTAAAACAACATAATCATGATGCAGTAAAACAGTAAAAGTGAGTAATAATTTAAGGTAATTAGTGGGGAGTTAGTCACTATGCTATGAAATCACAACAGAAGAAACTATGTTATTACCATTTTACTTCATCGATCTTTATTGCGTTGCTCAGGCTAAGAACTGCTTCGTAGCTATATCCTCTATCACGCACTGTTAGCATTATTTCCTAATTTCCTCTAAAAGCGTAAACAAAGCTCAGCTTCAACAATTCCCTTTAGAGACTTGCTTTCATTGTTCCAAACAATTGAAAAAAACAATGCCCCATATTAAATGACCCTTTATTAAATGAATATCGTCATGTTGTTTAAATTAAAATTCTGATAACTTATACTAAATCAAACTTATGGAATATAATTTCATTTTTTCTGTTCCTTGAGACGAAAATAAATTACAGTGAGAGTGAAATAGTCAATAGTTTAATGTACTCAGCTATTCAAATAATGTTGAAAATTTAGGTAAAATAAGATCTAGGATCAGACCATCATAATGAATATAATAGAAAAGATCACTAACGAACTAGACATGCTCAGTAAATCAGAACGCAAAGTAGCAGAAGTTATTTTGGCCTCACCAAATACCGTTATTCATTCTAGTATTGCAGCACTTGCCAAACAAGCCAATATCAGTGAACCAACGGTTAATCGCTTTTGTCGTCGCCTAGACACAAAAGGTTATCCTGATTTTAAATTACACTTAGCCCAAAGCTTAGCGAATGGTACACCTTATGTTAATCGTCATGTAGATGAGAATGACAGCGCTGAGGAATACACATCTAAGATTTTTGAATCCACTATGGCTAGTCTTGAATTAGCACGTAAGAATTTAGATGCAAATAATATAAACCGCTCTGTCGACGTCTTAACCCAAGCGAATAAAATTTCCTTTTTTGGTCTAGGTGCTTCTGCCATTGTTGCTCATGATGCACAAAATAAATTTTTCAGGTTTAATGTTCCCGTTGTCTATTTTGATGACATATTAATGCAACGTATGAGCGCTATAAATAGTCGGCAAGGCGATGTAGTGGTGGTTATTTCACATACTGGACGTACTAAATCCCTTGTTGAAGTGGCAAGCTTGGCGAAAGAAAACGATGCCACTGTTATCGGTATAACAACCACAGGAACTCCCCTTGCCAAAGAGTGTAGTATAGTGCTTTCAGTCGATGTCAGTGAAGATACTGACTTATATATGCCGATGTCATCACGCCTTGCTCAACTCACTTTAATTGATGTTCTCGCAACAGGGTTCACTCTCCGCCGCGGGAGTAAATTTAGAGACAATCTAAAGAAAGTAAAAGATAGCTTAAGAAGTTCACGCTTTGAAAAAAAAGACTAGCACCATTAATGTCATCAAGTTATCACTTACTTGTATGAGTTAAAATACACCAAGGTTACGTTGCTCTCAATGCCAATAGCAAGCTATTACTCAATCGAGAGCATACCCTGAACTATTTTCCCTACCCACAGCAAGATTACAGACTTGATGACGCAGGGGTATCATTGTTAGTCGCCACTCTCTGAAGCGGTACTTCATCCAATATTCACAAAATCGATAAACGTAATTTCAAACATTAAGGGGTTAAAATGCCTAGAAGAACTAAAATTGTTGCAACCTTAGGGCCAGCAACGGATGATCAAGAAATTTTAAAAAACGTATTGGCTGCAGGTGTAAACGTAGTTAGACTCAACTTCTCTCACGGTATTCCGCAAGACCATATTGATAGAGCAAATAAGGTCAGAGAGATTGCTAAAGAACTTGGCATTTATGTTGGTATATTAGGTGATTTACAAGGCCCTAAAATCCGAGTTTCTACTTTCAAAAATGGACCTATTAAATTAGTCATTGGTGATAAATTTGAATTAGATGCAAGCCTAGAAAAAGGTGAAGGCTGCCAAGAAAAAGTAGGTATTGATTATAAAAAATTAGTGCAAGATGTCAGTGCTGGTGACGTTTTATTATTAGACGACGGCCGCGTACAATTAAAAGTATTATCAACTTCTGACACATCAGTTTTTACCGAGGTTACTGTTGGTGGACCTTTATCTAATAATAAAGGCATTAACCGCCAAGGTGGTGGACTTACCGCACCTGCGTTAACCTTGAAAGATAAAGAAGATATTAAACTTGCGGCTAAAATTGATGTTGATTTCCTTGCGGTATCATTTCCTCGGAATGCTGAGGATATGAATGAAGCACGCAAACTCGCTCAAGAAGCGGGTTGTAATGCACTTTTAGTCTCTAAAATTGAACGCGCTGAAGCGGTAAATGATGACGATGTTCTTGATGCGCTTATCTTAGCATCCGATGTTGTTATGGTTGCTCGTGGTGACTTAGGTGTTGAAATTGGCGATGCAGCGTTGGTTGGTAAGCAAAAGCATATTATTGCACGCTCTCGTAAACTTAACCGTGTTGTGATCACTGCCACGCAAATGATGGAAACAATGATTGAGCAGCCAATGCCAACACGTGCTGAAGTGATGGATGTATCAAATGCGGTATTAGATGGAACAGATGCAGTGATGTTATCTGCCGAAACAGCCGCAGGAAAATACCCTCTTGAAACCGTTAAAGCAATGGCTAATGTTTGTGAAGGTGCGGAGAAACATCGTTCTGTAAATACTTCACACCATAGGCTTGAACTAACCTTCCCCGGAATATCAGAAACTGTCGCATTATCAGCTATGTACGCGGCAAACCATTTAGAGGGTGTTAAAGCGATTGTCGCATTAACCGAATCGGGCGAAACAAGTAAGCTAATGTCACGCATCACTTCTGGATTACCCATATTTTCACTCTCTCGACATGTGAAAACATTAAATAAAACCGCTATTTATCGTGGCGTCTATCCAATAGAATTTGATTCAACTCAGATAAGCCATGAAGAATTATCAAATGAAATATTACATATGGTAAGTACTAAAATTGATTTAGCTATTGGTGATAAATTGATTTTAACCCATGGTGATATAATGGAAACTGTCGGTGCTTCAAATACGTTGAAAGTGTTAACGGTTACTGAAAAACATCTTAACTAAACTTATCAAAAAGAATGTCTTGTTATAAAAGACTTTGACTATCTTAGGGGTTGCTGATCTTTCGCGGTTAAATTTTGTTCGAGCTAAAAGCGTTTTATTCGCGGCGAGTCGCGTGTAGCCTAGTCATTCTACGCAAACACGACTCAACAATGAAAAAAACGCTTTTAGCCGAACCTTTCAGACTGCGTTTGTTGGGCATTTTACGGCGTTATCACCTTTTTATGTGGAATAACCACATTACAAAGGCTCTGCCTTGTATAAATACCCAACAATTCGCTGCAAAAACAATCTCGAAAGATCAACAGCCCCTAGTCTATATTGAGTTTAATCTTTTATTTCCTCCAGCCTTAAGCGTACATAATTCTTTATCTCTTGGTTTAGCATTTTTTTTCCTGTGTAACCGTATTGTTGACAAACGCTGGAAATATCATGTTTTTGTATTAGCCGCGCGATCAAGGCCAATTCAATATGATCTTGATCCTCATTCAAGTGGTTTTTATCTGTCAGCAGTTCATGCTTAAACCATAAATATAAACTATACACACAGCTACTAAACAATCTTTCGCCGTTTGAGTATGCTCGCACATTAGCGATATCAAGTGGACTCATGACCAACAGATTAGCTTTAAGGTTATGTTTTAGTAATAAGCACGTAAGCTCGGGGGCTATAAATTTGTATTCATCTAACAATAAATAGTCAAAGCTGCGATAAAAATTAGTATTGAACATTTGTTGATGCTTAATTGTTTGATGATTAAGCCCTTTTATAACGAGTATTGAATGTTCTCCACTGGCTTTATCTTTGGTGAAACCAACTCTAACGGGTGTAAAATCAGCTTTAAACCAAAAAGCTAACAGATCATGATTCGCACCAAAGCTTGAACCGATAAAATCAGCGCCCTGTGCTTTTGCGTGCAACCCTATTTTTTTTATGAAATGAGAGCCAATACCTTGTTGTTGAATTTGTGGGTGAACAGCAATACGCATAATACGTAAGTACTGATAATCAAATGCTGATTCAAAACCACTATGGCTTAATAACGATTGCGGTAAAAAATGGTTACGTAAGCGACGTTTAGATTTTTTTATATCAATGACATCTTTATTATTCACGCCAAATATTCCGCCCTCATTCATCAATAATGCAACCGCAAACACTTCAGTTTTGCTTTTAGAGAGCAGACAAGTGAGTTGTACCTGCGGGTTATCTAACAGCAGTTTTAAATCACTTGGCTTAGTTTGATAATGTGCCGTGACTAATACCGCAAATATTTGCCCTAATAATGCTTCATCTGACACAAGCTCCTTGGCGGTCATCACAGTAAATAATAGGCTTTCTATCGGTTGTTTTTTATGGCTAAGCGCACGGGGACTTATATCCGTTAAGGGTAACCGTGTCGGTGTTAAGGTGAGTTTAGGTAATTCAGCATTCAATAAACAAGCCTCAAAGACTAATTGCTCTAGAGGATCGCCTATACGCCAACGAATAGGCTGATTAATATGTAGATGAGTCCATTGTGGGCAAACACGGGCTAATATTTGTTGAAACTTTAAGGTAAAACCACGCCCTGCCCCCTCATATCCATGAACAGTACTAGAAAAGACCATGCGATGATAATAACCCAGTAATTGTTCAAGTAGATAAACGGGAATTGCCGCCGCTTCATCAACCATTAGTAAGTTACACTTTACTGGCTGCTTAATCAGCGAATCAATTGCGACAAAGCTTAAACTGGCTTTACCATAAATCACCCGACTTCCTTGTTGAGAGGCTTGTTGATAAATTTCTTGATCACCTTGAAGAACACCTTGCTGATCTCCATTGGCTAAACTTCGCTGTAATTGTCGATAAAAAATAGTTAACGATTGAATGTCGGGTGCCGTAATAACAAGTTCAAACTTACTGTGTTGCTGTGCTTTCATTATCTGCGCACACGCAATAGCTAACGCTGAGGACTTACCTCGACCTCTATCTGCCGTTAAGACTAACGGCCTTTTTCGATGACCTGAGAGCACTTTTTCAATAGCTTGAACCGCGTGAGACTGTTCTAAAGTAATGCAATCATGAGAATAATTAGGCAAAGTGGCAACCGTGTCAGTTGCCGACTCATTCACCTGTACAAATGAATCGTCATGACGATGTAAAAGTGTTGCAGGCAACTCCGTTATGACTCTATGGCTAGCCATGCTATTAACGAATGAAATAAACCGTTTAAAAAACAAACTCCCTGCGGTTTTTTCAGCTAATGATGGGATGACTAAAAATAATAGACCACCTGCTCTTAATGTACCCGATAAGGCGGCAAAGGCATCAATAGTAAACTGGCTATCGGCAAAAATAATAAAGTCACTTTCACAACCCAAATGATCGCGAAAACGTTTTTTCTGAACGTTAGCGATGAACGCCGCACTATCGCCATAGATTAAGCAGGAGAGTTCACCATCAACAGGTTTTTTAGTTTTAAGGTTATCTTCAGGTTTAACTTGAGCATTCTCTTTATGACGAGTAGATAATGCTGAAGCTATTGCTTCAATAGTCGTTAATAATGATAAAGCCCAAGCATCACTTCCGGATAAAACGACTAACCGTCGTTCATTTTTTGCTAATGCTTCTTTAGCGTAATCATCAAACCAAGGTAAAAAACCGTTTGTTTGCTGCATCTTTTTAAGAATCCTTAAAATAGCTATATGTTGCTCTAATTCAACTAGAAAAACTAGTAATTTGAAATAGAATGACTACTCTTAATAAAGTTAAATTAAAGTAGTCATGATATTAAGCGCCCAAATAAAACCCTATTTTTTTTGTGGATATATTAATAATGAGTACCAAAAATTTTAAACCATAAAGCACGATAGTTAATCATCGAACATTGATCTACATCAATGTTTTACTGTTGGCAAGCCATTAAAATCGTGCAAAAATTTTCTTAACCTAATATGACAATTTAGAGAGCATTATGAACCAAGCTAAATCTCCTGAACAAGAAAAAAAGTATGAACGCAATACCTTTATATTTCTCGCGGTATTTTTAGCACCTATTTTATCAGTCATTATCGTTGCCGGTTTTGGTTTTGCGATATGGATCAGTCAATTATTATTTGGTCCACCAACCGCTTAGTAGCATGGCTATGATTAATACGGATACAATCGAACGTTTAGATGATCCCTCTCGAAGGCGTTTTTTTCGTGGCCATGTAAAAAATAAGCAAGAACTGCGATTGCCTTGGGTAATTAATGAGGCGGTATTCACATCAGGCTGTACACAATGCCAAGAGTGCATTACAAGTTGTCAAAGTAACATTATTGTTAAAGACGAAGAGGGTTTTCCCAAAATAGATTTTAACTTAGGTGAATGCACTTTCTGCAATAAATGCATAGAAGCCTGTAATCAACCTCTTTTCTCAGGTGCTTTCTCTGAACATAAACCTACTGAAAGTAGCTTAGCTAGCGAAATAAGTGAAAAAGCTTGGCCCGCCACCATAAACATCAATGATAAATGCTTAGCCAAAAACAACATTTATTGTCAAAGTTGCCGTGATGAATGTGAAACCAATGTCATTAAATTTAATTATATTAATTCAAGCATCCCTGAGCCCAGTATAAATATCCTCGATTGTAGCCAGTGCGGTGCTTGTATCAAAACTTGCCCGCAAAATGCAATCACCTTTACATTTGAGTCCACAGCCCCATAACTTACTTTTAAGAGTGAAAATGACGAAAAACACCAAAAGCACAACACAGGAATATCACGTAGCCAGCTTAGTCGCTAGTCCTATATTGGCGCAGATCGATGAAGTAAAAGCCGCAATAAATGATGTTGCAGGTATGGAAATTCATGCAACCAGTGACGAAGGTAAAATCGTTTTTACCGTAGAAGGCTGTAGTTATAAGGATATCGACCAAAAAATAGAAATTATCAGAATTCATAAAGGTGTGCTTAATTTATCACCTGTTTACCATCAAGTTTTAGATGAAAGCACGGATATTGACACAACAATTTAAGCAATATCCCAACGCCCTTTAAAAAGAAAACCATCAAGCATTTTGAATAACAAAAAACTATAATTTATAATGAGCAGAGGAAGATGACACGATGACAATTAACCGCCGAGAGTTTATTAAAGCAAACGCTATTGTAGCCGCTGCAGCCGTGGCTGGGGTGTCTGTACCCGCAGTAGCATCAAATTTAATTACCAGTTCAGATATTACCAAATTAAAATGGGATAAAGCCCCTTGTCGCTTTTGTGGTACTGGTTGTAGTATCAATGTGGGCGTAATGGATGGCAAAATAGTCGCGACACACGGGGATATAAAGTCTCCAGTAAATAAAGGCCTAAGCTGCGTAAAGGGTTATTTTCTTTCTAAAATAATGTACGGGAAAGATCGCCTGACCACACCATTACTACGTATGACCAATGGCAAGTACGATAAAGAAGGGGAATTCACGCCTATTTCTTGGGATCAAGCTTTTAATGTCATGGCCGAAAAAGCTAAAGATGCCTTAAAAAAAGATGGACCAACTGCCGTTGGCATGTTTGGCTCAGGTCAATGGACAGTGCAAGAAGGTTATGCTGCCTTAAAGTTAATGAAAGCGGGCTTTCGTACTAACAATATCGATCCTAATGCTCGTCACTGTATGGCTTCTGCGGTAGGTGGTTTTATTCGTACCTTTGGTATTGATGAGCCAATGGGCTGTTACGATGATTTAGAAGCGGCGGATGCCTTCGTATTATGGGGTTCAAATATGGCAGAAATGCACCCTATTTTATGGACTCGTTTAACTGATCGTCGCCTAAGTGCACCCCATGTTAAAGTAGCGGTATTATCAACGTTTGAACACAGAAGCTTTGATTTAGCTGATAATGGCATGATTTTCACCCCACAAACCGATTTAGCTATTTTAAACTACATCGCTCATTATATTATTGAAACGGGTCGAGTTAATAAAGACTTCATTAATAAACATACCAACTTTAGATTAGGTGAAACCGATATAGGTTATGGCTTGCGCCCTGAACATCCATTAGAGCAAAAAGCTAAAAATAATGGAAAAACTAAGGGTAGCTCAACACCCATTGACTTTGATGAATACGCAAAGTTTGTGAGTACTTACACCGCGGAATACACTTCAAAACTTTCTGGTGTACCTGAACACAAGTTAAAAGAATTAGCTGAATTATACGCTGACCCTAAGATCAAAGTGACCTCATTTTGGACCATGGGCTTTAACCAACATACTCGCGGTGTGTGGGCTAATAACCTTGTTTACAATATTCATTTATTAACCGGTAAAATTTCAACCCCTGGTAACAGTCCCTTTTCATTAACTGGCCAACCCTCGGCCTGTGGTACCGCACGTGAAGTAGGTACTTTCTCGCATCGTTTACCTGCTGATCTGGTCGTTGCCAATCCTAAACATCGCGCCATTGCAGAGAAAATATGGGATTTACCTGAAGGGACTATTCCAGCAAAGCCAGGTTATCATGCTGTTTTACAAAATCGTATGCTAAAAGACGGCAAGTTAAACTTCTACTGGGTGCAATGTAACAACAACATGCAGGCCGCAGCAAATATTAACGAAGAAGCCTACCCCGGTTACCGTAACCCCAAAAACTTTATCGTGGTATCCGACCCCTATCCAACGGTTACTGCTCAAGCGGCTGACTTAATTTTACCAACCGCTATGTGGGTAGAAAAAGAAGGTGTTTACGGTAATGCTGAGCGCCGAACCCAATCTTGGTATCAAATGGTGGAAGCACCATCAGGCGCAAAATCAGATATGTGGCAGCTCGTTGAGTTTTCTAAGCGCTTTAAAGTTGAAGATGTTTGGCCAGAAGAGCTGATTGCTAAAAAACCAGACGTACGTGGTAAAACATTATTTGAAATACTTTATAAAGATGCTGCCGTGGGTAAATTCTCACTTGATGAGATCCCAGAAGATCGTTTAAATGATGAATCAAGAGACTTTGGCTTCTACATTCAAAAAGGTTTATTTGAAGAGTATGCAAGCTTTGGTCGTGGTCATGCTCATGATTTAGCCCCGTATGACAGATACCATAAAGAGCGTGGCCTTCGCTGGCCTGTGGTCAATGGTAAAGAAACTAAATGGCGCTTCAAAGAAGGCTCAGACCCTTATGTTAAGCCTGGTTCTGGTTGGGATTTTTATGGTAAACCCGACGGTCGCGCGATAATCTTTGCGCTACCTTATGAGCCCGCAGCCGAATCACCGGACGAAGAATATGACTTATGGTTATCAACTGGTCGGGTATTAGAGCACTGGCATTCAGGTTCAATGACTCAGCGTGTACCAGAATTATATAAAGCCATGCCTGATGCTCTTGTTTATATGCACCCTGAGGATGCTAAAAAACGTAATATGCGTCGTGGTGATTTAGTTAAGCTGATTTCTCGCCGTGGTGAAGTACAAACACGCGTAGAAACCCGAGGCCGTAACAAACCACCAAAAGGCTTAGTTTATATGCCTTGGTTTGATGCTAGCCGCTTAGTTAACAAAGTCACTTTAGATGCCACCGATCCGTTATCGAAAGAAACCGATTACAAAAAGTGCGCTATCAAAATAGTTAAAGTTTAGGAGAGTGATATGAAAAAATTACAATTAACATCAATCGCTGGCTTAATCGTATTAGTTTTTATGTCGGTATTGACACCGTTAATAGCAACAGCTGCTGATAAAGCAGAAATAAATACGGTAGCAACGTTACGCGACCATACAGAAATTACCAGCCAAAAAGAACCAGACCGTATTCCTCAGGTAATTAACAAAGATATTAAGCAAGCACGTAGTTATCCAATGCAACCGCCAGTGATCCCACATACGACCCGTAGTTATGAAGTGAATAAAAATAACAACAAATGTATGTCATGTCACTCGCGTCATCGTACTGAACAATCACAAGCGCCTATGGTGAGTGTGACTCATTTTATGAATCGTGACGGTAACTTTTTAGCTGAAATATCACCTCGTCGATATTTTTGTAACCAGTGTCATGTTACCCAAGTCGACGCTGAGCCTTTAGTCGAAAATACCTTTACTGATATGCACAGCTTAATGAAGAAAAAAGCTAGCACTTCTGAGAAACACTAGGAGTTATCATGAAGAATATTTTTTTAATTGGTTGGCACACACTCACTAAACCAAGTGGTTATTACAGCCTAGGGGCTTTAGTCATTGGCGGTTTTATTGCTGGTATTATTTTCTGGGGTGGTTTTAATACCGCACTAGAAGTTACCAATACTGAAGCGTTTTGTATTTCATGCCATGAAATGGAAAATAATGTTTATGAAGAGTTAAAAACGACTATTCACTTTTCTAACGGTTCAGGCGTCAGAGCTACTTGCCCAGATTGTCATGTACCACATAAATGGACGGATAAAATTGCACGAAAAATGCAGGCCTCAAAAGAAGTTTGGGGGACTATTTTTGGTACCATCAATACTCGTGAAAAGTTCTTAGTGCATCGTAAACGTTTAGCGCAGAATGAATGGGATCGCTTAAAAGCCAATGACTCGTTAGAATGTCGTAACTGTCATGATTTCGACTATATGGACTTCACAGAGCAAAGCGAGCGGGCTGCTTATCAACATTCAACAGCACTAGCATCAGGAGAGAAAACCTGTATTGATTGCCACAAAGGTATTGCGCACCAACTACCTGACATGAAAGGTGTTGAAGGTTGGTAACAGCATGAAACATTCTTACTGATTAATTAAAACCAGTGCTTGTCACTGGTTTTTTATTGCCGACGATTACCCCCGTTCTATTAATTAGGGATCTACTTTAACCGTAGGTAAAATAGCCAAATACAAGGCAGTGCCAATGCTAATTGATATTGACGATCCAAGTGATAGTCGCCCTAATGAACCTACCATTGATACGGATCAAAAACGGCTTACCCTCACTGAAAAAAAAATCCAAGCGCAAGCACAAAAAAATCTATTAGCGCGAAAACGTATTGATGAATTAGAGGACAAAAAACGTCTTAAATATTTGCTTGATGACAGTGCCGATTGGTAACGGATATATATATCAATACTGGGCTTGCTTAAACATAATTAAAGCATAAAATAAGCACTTATTTATCAACCCAATTCACTAAAAAATTATGACGTTATTTGAAAAGCTTCGATGCCTATTAACTTTTGGTCAAGGTGTCGTTTTGCCCCTGCCAAGTATTTCTGCACACACCACTCCAGAACAGCTTTTCAAACAATGGTTTTCTGACGCGAACAAGTCAGGGGTATTGCTGCCAGAATCTATGTCTGTTAGTAGTTGTGATGCACAGGGGCAACCTAGTTCGCGTATGGTATTACTCAAAGATTACGATAAAGACGGGTTTGTTTTTTTTACCAACTACACTAGCCGAAAGTGCCATGATTTTGCTGAAAACAACAAGGTCGCTTTGTTATTCCATTGGGGTGTTTTGCAACGCCAAATTCGTATTGAGGGTACGGTAGAAAAAGTCTCGGCACAAGAGTCTGCTGACTACTTTCACAGCCGAGATAGAGGCAGTCAAATCGGTGCTTGGGCGTCAAAGCAAAGCCAAAAGTTCAAATATGGCAATGAACTTAAAGAGCGAATGAGTCATTATCAAGAGAAATTTTCACAGGGCGAAGTACCGCACCCTGAATTTTGGGGTGGATGGCGTGTAAAACCCGAATACATAGAGTTTTGGCAAGGCCGTGCTAACCGTTTACACGACAGAGTCTGTTTTGAAAAACAAAATGAATTATGGACACAGCATAAGCTACATCCATAAAGCGAGTCACCGATTATAGCTGGAGCAGTTCTCCTGTTATATACCCGTTACCAATCAAGAGGCATGTTTCAGCGTGCACTTTGAATGGTAACGGCTATCGTTGTTCATATGCTCAAATTTAATGTCTCTAACAGAGGGGCTACCCTGCAAAAAAGTAGCTCACTTTCCCACTAACTGGCTGGCGCAGGAATTACCTTAGGCTTAATACAATTAGGGCTGCTAGCCTTTTTATAGTATTGCATTGATGTCACCAAGTGATCTTCAAGTTGTTTTATACGTGTTTGGTTAGAGGGATGAGTTGACATAAACTCGGCTGGTGCTGATTGCCCCGACTGCTCGCTTAAAGCGGCCATATTTTGCCAAAGTTTGATGCTTGCTTTAGGGTCAAAACCTGAACGAGCCATAAGATCTTGACCAACAATATCGGCCTCACTTTCATGTGAACGACCATACGGCATTATTGCACCGTATTGCAGCCCTACACCTAACCCAGCCATCCACATGTCTTTATTTTCTACATCAGTAAAACCAACAGCCACAGTTGCAACAGCCATGCCCATATTTTTTAGTTTACTGGCAGATAAACGTTCGTTTGAGTGGTGCTCAATGACGTGACCTACCTCATGACCAATAATAGCGCCTAATTGATCTTGGTTTTCCGTTACATTTAAAATACCGGTGTAAACGCCAATTTTACCTCCCGGTAAAGCAAAGGCATTGACTTGTGCCGAATCAAAGACGACAACTTCCCAGCTCCCCGCATGAACTGATTTTGAGACATTTTGGGTAATAGCGCTGGCAACACATTGCACAAAGTCATTGGTTGATTTATCCGTGCTGATTGCTATTTGCTGTTTCATCTCTTCAAAAGAGGCCGCGCCCATTTCATCTAACTCTGAATCTGAAAATAACATCACCTGTTTTCGCCCAGTACTCGATACTGAACAAGCAGTAAGCACGATTAATACACTGATCATAATAATGTGGAGTTTCATAACTAAGTTAAATAATCCTAATGAGTGGTTTTTAATGCCTTATGATGATAGCTATTAATACTCTAGTCAACATCACCTTATAATTTCAATATAAAAAAACCGAGCAAGCTCGGTTTTAAATTAAAGTTAATTTTTTAAGTTTACTATGGGGTACCAACAAGCGCTAATAATACCCCTGCCGCAACAGCTGAGCCTAAGACTCCTGCTACATTTGGACCCATAGCATGCATCAACAAGAAATTATGCGGATTCGCTTCTAAGCCCACTTTATTCGCAACACGTGCCGCCATAGGTACAGCGGAAACACCTGCTGCGCCAATAAGTGGGTTAATAGGAGTTTTAGAAAACTTATTCATGGTCTTAGCCATTATAACTCCTGAAGCGGTACCAATAGAGAATGCCACGGCACCCAATGCTAAAATCCCTAAGGTTTCAACATTTAAGAAAGCCTCAGCGCTTAACTTTGAACCAACACCTAGACCTAAAAAGATAGTCGTGATGTTAATCAGTTCATTCTGCGCGGTACTGCTTAATCTGTCTACCACACCTGATTCACGCATCAGGTTTCCTAAACAAAACATACCTACTAAGGGTGTTGCCGCTGGCAGGAAGAAGATGGTCATTAACAACACACCTAATGGAAAAATAATTTTTTCAATCTTAGTGACTACTCTTAGTTGTGCCATTTCAATTTTACGTTCATCTTCCGTAGTCAACGCTCTCATAATTGGTGGCTGAATAATCGGCACCAAGGCCATGTAAGAGTATGCTGCAACCGCAATAGCCCCTAATAAATCAGGCGCTAATTTTGAGGCTAAAAAGATCGCCGTTGGTCCATCAGCGCCGCCAATAATGGCAATAGCTGATGCATCTTTAAGGGTAAATTCAATACCCGGTACATAATTTAAAGCGATCGCGCCAAACAAGGTAGCAAAGATACCAAACTGTGCCGCAGCACCAAGTAATAAAGTTTTAGGGTTAGCTATTAACGCACCAAAATCGGTCATAGCACCAACACCCATAAAGATAATTAACGGAAAAATTCCAGTATCAATACCCGCATAATAAATGTAGTGCAATAAACCACCGACTTCAGAAAAACCTGATACCGGGATGTTAGTTAAAATTGAACCAAAGCCCATAGGCAATAATAATAACGGCTCAAAGTTTCGAGCAATGGCTAGATAAAGCAGGCCACAGCCCACTAACATCATCACAACCTGACCTAGCTCAAAGTTAGCTAAGCCCGTTGATAACCATAATTTAGTTAATGAATCCATTCCAATTCCTATGAAGAGCTAAGTAAGGCATCACCAACAGCAACAGAGTCACCTTCTTTGGTATATAACGCTACAATTTCACCGGAAGTTACGGCCCGTATTTCAGTTTCCATTTTCATGGCCTCCATAATAATAACAATATCACCCGCTTCAACACGGTCACCTTCACTGACTAAGATTTTAAAAATATTACCCGCTAGTGGTGCGTTTAAGGTTTCTTCTGCCGAGATTGATACCGATTGCTTCATCGCATCATCACCCGCTGGATGAGTTACCGTTTCAATAGAGCCGCCTGGTGCAACAACAACATCATAAATTTTACCATCAACGCTCACTGCATAGTTTTCAGTTACCACAGAAGTATTCGTTTCAGTGGCTAGTTTAGCTCCTGTGCTTGCCTTTGTTGGGATAGGCTCAAATGCCGCAGGATTCTGGCGATTTTCTAAAAACTTTAATCCTATTTGAGGGAAGAGCGCATAAGTTAATACATCTTCAATCGTTTCATCGGCTAAGTGGATCCCTTTTTCTTTTGCTAAAGTTTGTAGCTCTTCGGATAACTTATCAACTTCAGGACTTAATAAGTCCGCTGGACGGCAAGTGATAGCCTCTTTACCCTCTAAGACCCGCGCTTGTAGTTCCGCATCAACAGGAGCAGCAGTAGTACCATACTCACCTTTTAATATACCCGCAGTTTCTTTTGTTATTGACTTATAACGTTCGCCCGTTAAGATATTAAGTACTGCTTGTGTGCCAACAATTTGTGAAGTAGGAGTCACTAAAGGAATATAACCTAAGTCTTTACGCACTTTTGGGATCTCGATTAATACTTCATCAAACTTATCTGCTGCACCTTGCTCTTTTAACTGACTTTCCATGTTAGTTAACATGCCACCGGGGACTTGAGCGGTTAAAATACGTGCATCAACGCCTTTTAAGCTACCTTCAAATTCAGCATATTTCTCTCTGACGTCACGAAAATAGGCAGCAACTTCAGCCATTTTTTCAATATTTAGGCCGCTAGCACGTGGAGTTCCTTCAACGATAGAAGCAATCGTTTCTGTTGGTGAATGACCATAAGTCATACTCATTGAAGAAATTGAAGTATCTATAACATCAATATCGCTATCAATAGCTTTCATTTGTGTCGCAAGGCTTAGGCCTGTTGTCGCATGACAATGTAAAGCGATAGGTAAAGCGACTGTTTCTTTTAAACGACCAATCAGCTCTGCGGCATCATAAGGCTTCAACAAGCCTGACATATCTTTAATGCACAAAGAATGTGCACCCATATCTTCAAGTTGCTTGGCCATAGTTAACCAACCGGCAAGCGTATGCACAGGGCTTTCAGTATAACTTAATGTACCTTGAGCATGCGCGCCGACTTTAACTGCGGCTTTAATAGACGTTTGAAGGTTTCGAACATCATTCATCGCATCAAAAATTCGAAATACATCAATACCATTGATATGTGCACGCTCAACAAATTTTTCTACTACATCGTCCGCATAATGACGATATCCTAGGATATTTTGACCACGGAATAACATTTGTTGCTTGGTTTTTGGCATGGCTTTTTTAAGGGCACGAATACGCTCCCATGGATCTTCGCCTAAGTAACGAATACATGAATCAAAAGTTGCACCACCCCAAGACTCAATAGACCAATAACCAACTTCATCTAACGTTGCTGCAATGGGCAGCATATCGGCTAAACGCAATCTTGTGGCAAGAATTGATTGATGGCCATCTCTTAAGACAACTTCAGTGATACCTAATGGCTTACTCATGTTTACGCCCTTTTATCTAACTTTAAATTAAAATGATGAAGAGATAGTTACACTATCAATCAAGTTTAGTTGTCTTTTCCATGTTGAGTACGATAGCGTTTAACCGCAGCACTAATTGCAGCAACAATTGTGGTAGAGACCTCACCATCAATTTTTCTTTTGCTCTTTTTATTAGGTCGAGGAGGTGACACGACAATGGGGTCTGGAAATCTAATGGCTAATTTAGCTAATACCGTATTGATAAAGATAATTAATAACGTTAGAAAGACAAACACAAATACCATACCCGCTAACATAAGTGTGCCAGCCTCTAAAAACTGTTGTTGCATACTGTCCATTTAAATTCTCATCCAAAAATATAGTATTAGAATAATCACTCCAACACCCACAATGCAAACGATTTTATCCTATTTCAGGAAAATAATCTAACGTCAACCCCAAAAACAACTAACATTCACTATAACAACATAAATATCGCTGTTATTCTGAACAGAGGGAATATTGTATATCTTATGAAAAGCATAGACATAGTGAATTATAAAAAGATAAAAGGTGATTTTATACAATATACAAAATGAGAATCCATTCACTATAGCTGCATAATTATACAGAGGTATAATGGGGTTCTATTAAAAAAACGTCAATATAATACAAAAATTAAGATCAGATATTTTTAATCTAAGCATTCTCTTTTTAGGAATGACTAGCACATTTTTCTTACGAAAGTTGCGCTAGTTGGGAGGGGCTTTCGATGTGGCGGACGCGGCAGGAGTCGAACCCTTTGCTTGAGCTGCGCCTGAATCGTCGCTAACGTCAACAATAAGAAAGATTCCCTACTGTATAACATCACCAAAAACTAAAAATTTATTTATTT